>NZ_JBFLUG010000099.1:0-28889 GCF_041008525.1 Parafrankia sp. FMc2
GCTAAGCCCAAGCCCCGCGAGCCCCACCCCCCCGGCGAGTCTTGCGAGCTCGAGGCCCCCAAGGGTCCGGGGGTCCGGGGGTCAGATCCGGGGGGTTCGGGGGCAGCCCCCCCGAAAAAAATTGCGGCCCGCCGCGAAGCAGACAAAGTCTGCGAACACGACGGGCCGACTCGTGGGCGAGGGGGGAGTTGAACCCCCACGTCCGTTAAGACACACGGACCTGAACCGTGCGCGTCTGCCATTCCGCCACTCGCCCGAGTGGGACTATCAGCTTGCGTGGCACACGCTACCACGCCGGAGATGTACTCAGGCGCCACCCCCCGCCGGGCGGGTGGCCATGTCAAGCTGCCGAGCCGTGGGACGGACCCGTCGGTGGGCATACGATCTCACAGACCGGGAGAAGGGAGGTCGGGCATGGGCGTGCTCCAGCGCTTCGAGCGGCGCCTTGGCGGCCTCGTCGAGGGCGCGTTCGCGAAGGTGTTCAAGGGCGGGGTCGAACCCGTCGAGATCGCCAGCGCACTTGCTCGGGAGACCGACGATCGGCGCGCGAACAGCTCGAACCGGGTCCTGGTCCCGAACGAGTTCGCCGTCGAGCTCGCCGGCGGCGACTTCGCCCGGCTGGCCCCGTACTCCCGCGAGCTCTGCGACGAACTGGCGGAGATGGTCCGCGAGCACGCGGCCGAGCAGCGGTACACCTTCGTCGGCCCGGTGACGGTCCGCCTCGCGGAGGCCGCCGATCTCGATATCGGGGTCTTCCGGATCCGCAGCAGTGTCGCGTCGGCCGATGCGGCGGTGGTCGGCGGCCGTCGGGCGCGTCCGCGGTCGGCGGCGCCGGGCACTCCCCATCTCCTGATCACGACCCGGGCTCCGGGCGGATCCGGCGGCGCGGAGCGGGAGTACCCGCTGGACGCCGAGATCATCGTGATCGGCCGCAGCGTCGAATGCGACATCCGGCTCAACGACACCGGCGTGTCGCGGCGGCACGGCGAGATCCGCCGCCTGCCGGACGGGCAGTTCCTCTACGTGGATGCCGGCTCGACCAACGGCAGCCTGGTGAACGGCCGTGCGGCGACCCAGGTGAAGCTGATGAACGGCGATCGTATCGAGCTCGGCACGGCGGTGGTCGAGTTCCGCCGGGAGGATGCGCGCGCCGGTGCCACGGGCCCGCGCGGCCCGCGCACCCCGCCGCCGGCCGCGCGGTCGTCGGTTCCGCCGGGCCGCCCGGCGGATCAGCGGACCCCGCCGCCTTTCGACCCGCACCAGCCGACCTCCCCTGGCCGGCGCCCCGTGACGCCGGCGCCCGGGCGCGGGGATCGCGGGAACGACTACCGGGAAGGGCCGTCCCCTCGGTTCCGCGACGAGCCCGGCCCGCCCGACGGGTGGGGCCCGGGCCGCCGTGAGGAGAACTTCCGCGGCGGCCCAGCGCCCCGCTACCGCGACGATCCCGGCCCCGGTCCCGGCCTCCGACCTGGTCCGGGAGCGGGACCCGGACCCGGACCAGGGCCGGGCGAGTACCGGGAGGGCCCGTCCGCCCGGTTCCGCGACGACGGCCCGCCGGCCCGCGACCGGCGGCCGGCCGGTCCTCCGCCACCACTGCGCGGGCCGGGACGCGGCGAGCGGGAACGCCCCTCCCCCGGCCGGGAACCGCATCGGGATCCGCGGCGCGACGGCGGGCGCGGCTTCCGCGGGGAGCCGGCCCGGGCCGACGACGGGCTGGAGGCGCTGGAACCACTCGACGAGCCGGACCCGTACGGCTCCGGCCGGGCCGGCGGGCGTCACGGTGACGACAACCGCCGCAGGGACTGGTAGCCGTGGATCCCACCGAGCCCAGCGAGCTCGTCCTCCTGCTGGTCAAGATCGGCTTTCTGGCGTTGCTCTGGGGGTTCGTTCTGGTGGCGGTGCGGGCTGTCCGGCTGGACATGTTCGGCCCGACCCAGCGCCAGAAACGGCGGCAGCCGGTGGTGGCGAGGGCGCCGTCCCCGGCCCCGTCGCCGAACGCGCGGCCGGAGCGGGTCCGCTCGCCGCGCCAGAACCCACGGCCGGTCCCACCGCCAGCCGCGGATCAGACACCGACCCGACTCGTGGTCACAAAGGGACACCTTGCAGGCACAACAATCCCACTGGGCCCCGAGGTAATCACCATCGGACGGGCACCGGACTCGACTCTGGTCCTTGAGGATGACTTCGCGTCCGGACGGCATGCGAGACTCGTTCCTCACGACGGACAGTGGTTCGTCGAGGACCTCGGCTCGACCAATGGCACATTCCTCAACCGCACGAAGGTGACGAGTCCCATGCCGGTACCTCTCGGCGCGCCGGTCAGGATCGGGAAGACCGTCCTGGAGCTGCACCGGTGAGCCTCAGGCTTCACTTCGCCGTCCGCTCGGATGTCGGGCATGTCCGAGAGGGGAACGAGGACTCCGCCTATGCGGGCGTTCGCCTGCTCGCGGTGGCCGACGGTATGGGCGGCCATGCCGCCGGGGAGGTCGCCAGTTCGACCGTGATCTCCCGGCTGGCCGAACTCGACGAGAACCTCGCGCCCGCCGACCTGCTCACCGAACTGTCCGAGGCGATCCGGGACGCGAACCGCCAGCTGCGTGACATGGCCCTGGAGAACAGCTCCCTCGACGGGATGGGCACGACGGTCACGGCGATGCTGTCCTCCGGGGAGCACCTGGGGCTGCTGCATGTCGGCGACTCCCGTGCCTACCTGCTGCGGGACGGCGAGCTGGCCCAGATCACCCACGACCACACCCTCGTCCAGGATCTGGTCGACCAGGGCCGGATCACCCCGGAGCAGGCGAACACCCATCCGCAGCGGTCGCTGCTGATGCGGGCGCTCGACGGCCGGGAGGTCGACCCGGACCTGTCGATGCGCCACGCCGTCGTGGGTGACCGCTACCTGCTGTGCACCGACGGGCTGTCCGGGGTGGTGAGCGAGGAGACCATCCTGGAGGCGCTGCTGCTCGACCAGCCGCAGGACGCCGTCGACCGACTGGTCGAGCTGGCGCTCAAGGGCGGCGGGCCGGACAACATCACCGTGGTCGTGGCCGACGTGCTTGAGGACGGTCAGGACGACGACGCGCCGCTGGTGGCCGGCGCGGCCGCGGAGAAGCGTGTCGTCCCGCATGCGGCGGCGGCCCGCTCCGGCCCGAATCCACGGAACGCGGACTCGGAGTCGGCGGCTGCCAAGGCGGCCCGCATCGGCCGCACCGGGTTCTACCGCCGCGGGTCCCACGAGCCGGGGGACGACCCCGACGAGGATCCCGAACGAGCCCCTGCACGCGGTGGGGGGCGGCGGCGCCTGTTCGTCTCGACCATGGTGCTGGTACTGGTCGTCGCGGGTGCGACGGTGGGCTGGACCTGGGTGCGGGGCCAGTACTACGTCGGTGTGGACGACGAGAAGGTCGCGGTCTTCCAGGGCCTGAAGGGGAGCATCGCCGGGGTCTCCCTGTCGACAGTGCGCTCCCGCCACCAGCCGTTGAGCGAGGTGGCCGAACCCCAGCGCGACCGGCTGCGCGACGGCATCCGCGCCGACGACCTGGCCGACGCCAACCTGATCATCTCGGAGCTGGAGCGGCCGGACGACTCCGACGACATCGCGGACTCCGAGCCCGCGGTCACGCCCTCACCGGCTGTCGTGCCGGACGCGAAAACCTCCGGGTCCGAGACCTCGCCCCCGGTAGCGGGCCTGTGCCCGACCGTGAGCCCCGTCCCCGTGCCGAACTGCCCTCCGCCGGCCGTGCCCCCCTCCCCGTGAGCACGATCGCCTGATGACTCTCCCCCCACTCCGCAGGCCCAGATCGGCTGACCTCACCGCGACCTTCGCCGGCTTCCCGCTGCCGAGTGGGCTCGAACTCCCGCCGTACCGCCGCCGTGAGCTGCTCCTGCTCACCTACGCCGGCGTCCTGGCCACCGCGGCGTTAGCCGCGCTGACGCTCGCCCACGACGGGGCGATCGGCTTCCAGGTCTTCACCTACGGTCTCGGTTTCTTCTCCCTGTGGGCGCTGGGGCACCTCGCTGTCCGCCGGTTCGCGCCCGCCGCGGACCCCGTGCTGCTGCCGGTGGTGGCGGCGCTCAACGGGCTCGGCCTGGTGATGATCTACCGGTTGGACCTGGCGAAGGCCGACGCGGCCCGCCGTGCCGGTCGGGCGATACCGACCGGCGCCGCGCAGACACAGCTGGTGTGGACGCTGCTCGCGATCGCCGTCTTCGTCCTCGTGCTGGCGGTCGTGCGCGACCACCGCAGCCTCGCGCGCTACGCCTACACGGCCGGGCTCGCCGGGCTGGTGTTCCTGGTCCTGCCGATCGCGCCCGGCATCGGCGCCACCATCAACGGCGCCCGGCTGTGGCTGCAGGTCGGGCCGTTCTCGTTCCAGCCCAGCGAGGTCTCGAAGATCATCCTTATGATCTTCTTCGCCGCCTACCTGGTGAACAAGCGGGACGTCCTCTCGGTGGCCTCGCGGTCGTTCCTTGGCATGAAGATCCCGCGCGCCCGTGACCTGGGGCCCGTCCTGGTGGCCTGGCTGGCCAGCCTCGGCGTGCTGGTGGTCCAGAAGGACCTCGGGTCGTCGCTGCTGTTCTTCGGGATGTTCCTGGTGATCCTCTATGTGGCCACCCAGCGGGCATCCTGGGTGGCCATCGGGCTCGCGCTGTTCATGCTCGGCGCCGTCGTGGCACACAGCCTGTTCGGCCACGTGCAGATCCGGGTCGACGGCTGGCTGCACGCCTTCGACGGGGACAACCCGTCCGGCACCTCGTTCCAGCTGGTTCAAGGCCTGTACGGCTTCGCGGCGGGCGGGATCACCGGCACCGGGATCGGCCAGGGCAGCCCGCAGCGGGTGCCGTTCGCGAACACCGACTTCGTCATGGCCAGCCTGGGCGAGGAGCTCGGGCTGACCGGCGTGATGGCGATCCTGCTGCTGTACGCCCTCGTCGCTGCCCGCGGCATCCGGGCCGCGCTCGGTGCCAAGGACCCGTTCGGCAAGCTGCTGGCCACCGGACTCTCCGCGACCCTGGCGCTGCAGGTGTTCGTCCAGGTCGGCGGCGTGATGCGGCTGATTCCGCTGACAGGGCTGACGCTGCCGTTCGTCTCGTACGGCGGGTCGTCCATCGTCGCCAACGCCGCGATCATCGCGCTGCTGCTGCGGATCAGCGACGCCGCTCGGCGCCTGGACGAACCTGTGCCGGATGCGCCCCTGTTCGACCCGAGCGCGGTCTCCGAAAGCCCCACCCAGGTGGTGAAGACCACGTGAACACCCCGGTTCGCAAGGTCGCCCTCGCCTGCATGGTGCTGTTCGCCGCGCTGTTGGTGAACGCCAACTGGATCCAGGTCGGCCAGGTCGACCGGCTCAAGACCGAGCCGACCAACGCACGCCAGATCACCGAGCGCCTCGAGCGGCAGCGCGGTGGGATCATCTCCGGCGACACCCAGCTCGCGATCTCCGTCCCGGTCGACGACGAGTACAAGTTCCAGCGCCAGTACCCGGCCGGCCAGCTCTATGCCAATGTGACCGGCTACTACACCCTTTTCACCGCGGCGGGTCTCGAACGCTCCGAGGACGTGTTCCTGTCGGGGGACGACGACCGCCTTCTCGCCAGCCGGGTGACCGATCTGTTCACCGGTGAGGAGCGGCGCGGGGGCACCGTCGTGACCACGATCGTGCCCCGCATCCAGCAGGTGGCGGCCGAGGCGCTCGGGGACCGCACCGGTGCCGTCGTCGCGCTCGACCCGGCCACCGGAGCGATCCTCGCGATGGTCACAAGCCCGACCTACGACCCGAACACCCTGGCCACGCATGACGAGTCAGCGGCGACCGAGGCCTACCAGGCGCTGGCCGGCGCCGAGAGCCAGCCGCTGCTGAACCGCCCGGCGCAGCAGACCTATCCGCCCGGCTCGACGTTCAAGCTGATCACCGCGGCGGCCGCGCTGGCCGCCGGGTACGAGCCGGAGACCCGGGTCCCCGCGCCCGACGAGCTCACACTCCCGCAGAGCACCACAGTGCTACCCAACTTCGGAGGGGAAACCTGTGGGGACGGCAGGACGGATACTCTGATCCACGCACTGACCATCTCCTGCAACACCGCATTCGCCGAGCTGGGAATAGAGCTGGGAGGCGACGTTCTGCGGAACCAGGCGGAGGCTTTCGGCTTCGACTCGACGATCGAGGACTTCCCGCTCCAGCAGGCCCGCAGCATCTTCCCGGACGGCCTCGACGGAGCTCAGACGGCGCAGTCGGCAATCGGCCAGTTCAACGTCCGGGCGACCCCCTTGCAGATGGCGGAGGTGGCCGCGGCGATCGGCAACGGGGGTGTCCGGATGAAGCCCTATCTCGTCTCCGAGCTACAGGGCCCGGATCTCAAACGGCTCAGCCGCACCGAGCCGGCCGAACTCGGCCGGCCCGTCACTCCCGAGGTCGCGGCCAAGCTCACGACGATGATGCAGAGCGTCGTGAGCTCGGGCAGCGGCCGCAGGGCCCAGATCTCCGGCGTGGACGTCGCAGGGAAGACCGGCACCGCCGAGCACGGGGCCGGCGAGGCGCCGCACGCCTGGTTCGTAGGTTTCGCCCCGGCCAGTTCTCCGCGGGTGGCTGTTGCTGTGATCGTCGAGGACGGAGGCGGCGAGCTCGGAACCGGCGGCGCTGTCGCAGCGCCCGTTGCCCAGAAAGTCATGCAGGCCGCATTGGACACGCAACGATGAGCACATCTGCCAACAGCCCGTCGCAGCCGTTCGCCGGCGCGGCCTCCCCCAACACCGTGCTCGACAACCGCTACCGCCTCGACGGCCGGATCGCGACCGGTGGCATGGGCGAGGTCTGGCGCGGGCTCGACCAGACGCTCGGCCGTCCCGTCGCGGTGAAGCTGCTGCGCCCCGAGTACGCCAGCGACGAGTCGTTCCTCGTCCGTTTCCGCGGTGAGGCCCGGCACGCCGCCCGGCTGTCGCACCCCGGCGTCGCCTCTGTCTACGACTACGGCGAGGTCTCCACCGCCGACGACTACCCGACCGCCTACCTGGTGATGGAGCTGGTGGAGGGCGAGCCGCTCTCCGCCGTGCTGCACCGGGAGAAGCGGCTCACCCCCGACCGGATGCTCGACATCCTCGGGCAGGCCGCCGACGCGCTGCAGGCCGCGCACGCGCTCGGCGTCGTCCACCGGGACGTGAAGCCGGGCAACCTGCTGCTCCGCCACGACGGGGCGGTCAAGGTCACCGACTTCGGGATCGCCCGGGCGGTGGACGCGGCCCCGCTCACCGCGACCGGCATCATGATGGGGACGGCCTACTACGTGTCGCCGGAGCAGGCCTCGGGCCGCCCGGTGACACCGGCGAGTGACGTCTACTCCCTCGGCGTCGTCGCCTACGAGTGCCTGGCCGGGCGGCGCCCGTTCGACGACCGCAACCCGATCGTCGTCGTGATGGCGCACCAGCAGGACAACCCCCCGCCGCTGCCGTCCGACATCCCGTACCAGGTCAGGGCACTCGTCGAGTCCGCCATGGCGAAGGACGCCGGGCGTCGGCCGGGGTCGGCGGGCGCGTTCGCCCGGTCGGCGGCCAGCATCCGGCGCGCGCTGTGGAACGCCGAGGCCGGGCGGTGGAACGGCGCGGACGCCACCGCCCGCCATCCCGCGCCGTCGGCGCCACCGAGCTTCGGGCCGGGGAACTCCCGGGCCCCGAGCCTCCCCCGGACACCGTCGTGGAACCGGCCGAGCGGCCCTTCCTGGCAGCAGCCGGGCGGCGCGGATCCGGCGGCCGGCGGCGGCGCCGGCGCAGGCCAGGGCATGCCCGCCACCGTGCTGCAGCCGTCGCCCGGAGCCGGCCCCGGTCCCGGCAGGCCGGGTGGCCAGGCGGGGCCCTCCGGGCCCGGCCGGTCGGGGCCGGGTTCCGCCGGCCCGCCGGGATCGCGCGGCGGCACCGGGCGCCTGTACAGCCCCGGCGAGTTCGCCGACTACGAGGCCAACTACCAGGGCAACAACGACTTCGGGCCGCGGGGCCAAAGCGGCCACGGTGACCCGGCCGGCACTCTTTACCAGCCGTCCCAGCCCAGCTGGTCGGACGAGCCCGGCGACGCGGCGGGCGGGCGCCCGGGCCGCCGCCGGCCCGTCCCGGCGAGCGGCGGACGGCGCCGGCTGCCGATGCCTGTTCTCATCGCGCTGCTGATCCTCACCGTGCTGGTGGTCGCTGTGATCACCCGTACGTTCGCGGAGAGGGGAGGTTCCGAGAACAACAGCGCAGCCCCAGCAAGTGTGCTGCATCTCACACCCGTGATAGAAAAGATCGTCGGCGCGGGCGGCGAAGCGACTGGCACCGTGGTGGCCGGCGCGAGACAGCCGACGACGGGTGACAATCTGTGACCGATGTAACGGAGAGATACGACGCTCAGCCGAGGCTCGTCGGCGAGCGGTACGAGCTCGGCGGATGCATCGGCTACGGCGGCATGGCCGAGGTCTACCGGGGCCGCGACATCCGGCTGGGCCGCGAGGTCGCCGTGAAGACGCTGCGCGCCGACCTGGCGCGCGACCCGACCTTCCTCGCCCGGTTCCGCCGCGAGGCGCAGTCCTCGGCGTCGCTGAACCATCCCGCGATCGTCTCGGTGTACGACACCGGCGAGGACGTCATCAACGGGACGCAGCTCCCGTACATCGTCATGGAGTTCGTCGAGGGCCAGACCCTGCGGGACGTCATCCAGACCCGGGGCCCCCTCGACGAGCGGTACGCGATGCAGGTCACCGCGGAGGTCTGCGCCGCGCTGGACTACAGCCACCGGATGGGCATCATCCACCGCGACATCAAGCCCGCGAACGTCATGGTCGGGGCGGACGACGCGGCGAAGGTGATGGACTTCGGCATCGCCCGCGCGACGACAGCGACGTCGTCCACGATGACCGCCACCTCCGCGGTGATCGGCACGGCCCAGTACCTCTCCCCGGAGCAGGCCCGCGGCGCGCGGGTCGACTCCCGCAGCGACGTCTACTCCACCGGCGTGCTGCTCTACGAGCTGCTGACCGGCGAGCCGCCGTTCCGCGGCGACAACCCGGTCGCCGTCGCCTACCAGCACGTCCGCGAGATCCCGCCGCCGCCGTCGAGCCACGATCCGCGGATCTCCCCCGCGGCCGACGCCATCGTGCTCAAGGCCATGGAGAAGGAGCCGGACGACCGCTACGCGACCGCCGGCGAGATGCGCGACGACCTCGAGCGCGCGCTGAGCGGCCAGCGGGTGCACGCGATGATGATGGGCGGCGCCGACGAGACGATGCTCGGCGCGGGAAGCACGGCGACGGCCGGCACCGCGCTGCTCGGTCGCTCCGGCGGCGGCTACGACAACCGCTACGACGAGGGCTACGGCGACCGCGGCGGCTACGACGACGACGGCTACAACGACCGCACGCAGATCCGGGGTGACTCCTACGACCGCTTCGAGCGGACCGGCCCGGTCAACCGCTACGACGACGACGGCCGCTACGACGAGCCCGGGCGCTTCGACGAGCCCGGCCGCGGCCGGCCGGACGGCGACCGCGACGGCTCACCCATCCTCAAGTTCGTGCTCGCCGGCCTCGGGGCCGTCCTGGTCTTCGTCGTGGTGGCGCTGTTCGCCACGTCCCTGCTCGGCGGCGGCGACGACGGCGGCGAGGACACGGCCAGCGCGCAGATCACGATCCCGAGCGACCTCCTCGGCAAGCCGTACGACGACGTGATCAAGGCGCTGAGGGACGAGGACTGGACGGGCGTACCGGACAAGAAGGACGAGCAGAACGACCAGGTCGCCCCGGACACCGTGCTGAGGATGATGCCGGCCCCGGGCGCGCCGATCGACCCCGACGAGACCGTGACCATCACCGTCGCGATCGCGAAGGGCCAGCAGACGGTTCCGTCGACGCTCGTCGGCATGACCGAACAGGCCGCGACGGAGGCGTTGCGCGCCGCCGGTCTGGAGGCGGTGGCGGTGCAGTACTACGACGCCGCCCAGCAGGGGGTGGGCGAGGTCGAGAAGAGCGAGCCCGCGCCCGGCGCCCTCGTCAACGCCGGGGCGACCGTCACGATCTCAGTGGTGAACCAGCAGGTCAACGTGCCGGACGTACGGGGCAGGTCTGCGGAGGCGGCCGTCGCCGAACTACGCAGGTTCGGGCTCGAGGTCGCCCAGCAGGCTTCCCAGGACGCTTCCCGCCCGCCCGGCACCGTCGCCGACCAGAGCCCGAACGGCAACAGTGTCGCCCGCGGTTCCACGGTGACGATCTTCGTCGTACCGCAGGCCACCCAGCAGACGCCGACCTCACCGCCCGCCACCGGGGGTACCGGGGAGCCCGAGGAGACACCTCCGCCGGAGGAGACACCGACCGTCCCGCCGACAACGCCGCCGGCGACGACTCCGCCGGCGACGACGTCACCGCCCACGGCCGGCGGGCCGCCGGGCAGCAGCGGGCCGGGTTAGACAGCACTGGGCCGGGTCGGCACGGTGACCTCCGGCCCTGACCCGGCCCTGACCCGGCCCTGACCAGCCGGGGCCAGTCAGGTCAGAGGTCAGGGGTCAGGCGAAGGCCGCCAGCCGCAGCGTCTCGACCTCCGCCGCGAGGGCGGGGGCGAGGCGGCTGGCGGCCCCGCCGTCGCCGCAGGTCTCCAGCCAGCGGGCGAGCATCAGGTGCCCGCCCTGGGTCAGCACCGACTCGGGGTGGAACTGGACGCCTTCCAGCGGCAGCTCGCGGTGGCGCATCGCCATCACCACCCCGCTCTCGGTGCGGGCCGTCACCTCGATCTCGGCGGGCAGCGTGGACTCCTGGACCGCCAGCGAGTGGTAGCGCGTCGCGACGAACGGCGACGGCAGGTCGGCGAGCACCCCGGCGCCGGAGTGGTGAACCACCGACGTCTTGCCGTGCAGCAGCTCCGGCGCCCGGTCGACCGTCGCGCCGTAGGCGACGCCGAGGGCCTGATGCCCCAGGCACACCCCGAACAGCGGCAGCCGGCGGTCGGCGCAGGAGCGCACCATCGGGATGCTGACTCCGGCCGCCTCGGGCGTGCCCGGCCCCGGGGAGAGGAGCACGCCGTCGACACCGAGACCGCCGACGTCCGCCGGGTCGATCTCGTCGTTGCGCCGCACCAGGCACTCGGTCTCCAGCTGGCCGAGGTACTGGACCAGGTTGAACACGAACGAGTCGTAGTTGTCGACGACCAGGATCCGCATCAGGCCTCCCCGGGGCACGGCACCGGGCGCGGCGCGCCCACGGGTACGGCTTCCATCCTGCCGCACGCTCAGCCCGTGCCCGGCCCGGTGCCGGTGAGCGGATCCCCACTGTGCGCGGGCAGGAGCAGGTCGGGGTCTGCCACGACGCGGTACCCGAGGCCGTAGGCCGCCACGTAGTCCCGGTACAGCTGCACCCCGGGATCGCCGTCCAGCGCGCCCCGCAGCGCGGTCTGGTCACCGATCGCGCTGATCCGGAAGGGGGGTGAGTAGACCCGGCCCTCGAGCAGCAGCGTGTTGCCGACGCAGCGGACCGCCGTCCGGGGGGTGACCCGGTGGTTCATGATGGCCATGGCCTCGGCGCCACCCGCCCACAGCGCGTTCACCACCGCCTGGACGTCCTGCTGGTGCACGACGAGATCGTTCGGGCCCGGCGAGCGGATGCCGGCGGGCAACGGCCGGCCCCGGGTCTCCCGCGCCGCGTCGTCCAGCTCGACGGTCACCGCCGGGCCGCGGACGGCGGTGAGGCCGACCTGGGCGGCGAGCTCGGCGCGCCGCAGCCGCGGATCGTCCGGAGCCGGCGCCGGTGCCGGCGGCGATGCCTCGGGCGCGGGCGGCGCAGGTGTCGGCGGCGCAGGTGTCGGTACCGCGGACGCGGAGGGGGCCGGCCGGGCGGGGGATGTCGCCCCGCCCGGTCCCAGTGCCGCCCGCTCGCTGCGGACCCGCTCCGTCTCGGCGCTCAGCCGCCGGCGGTCCTCGGCGACGAAGCCGGCGACGCTCGCGACACCCGACCCGCCGGCACGGCCTGCCGCGGGTGTGGTCGCGACCGCACCGCAGAGGAGGGCGACCAGCACGGCGGACATCGCGGCCGCGGCCAGCCGCCAGGCACCCGGCCAGCTGGCACGCTGATGCGTCCGGTGGTCAGTGATGTCGTCCGTGGCGCCTCGGGCCCTTCCCATGTCGCGCCGTCCTCCGGCGGGCGGCTGTCGCGGTCGGCCACTGTCCGCAGCCGTGGTTGCCACCGCCGCAGGCTACGCCGCAGACCACAGTCCGCATACGGCCGGCTCCGGTCGGCGTGCCGGGTACACGCCCCGACGCGGGGACACCGGGACACCTCAGTCGGCGCCCATACAGCTTCCAGAGGGTCACCCTGTCTACCCTGGTGACGAACGTCGCGATGACGCCGGCCCGGCACCCCGGCCGGCGCACCGTGCGAGCCTGGTCACGAGGAGCCCCCAGTGCCCGAATCCCGACGCCGGAAGTCGAAGAAGCCGGCGGCGACCGCCCCCCAGGGCAGCACCCGCACGCCGAAGCGCAAGCCACCGTCGCCGCCCTGGTTCGGGGCGATGATCCTGGCGTTCTTCCTGATCGGCATTGCCTATCTGCTCGTCTACTACTTCTCCGACGGCGGTGTGCTCGGGATGGAGGGCCTCGGCGGCTGGAACATCCTGGTCGGTTTCGGGTTCGTGGTCGTCGGGCTGGCCGTGTCGACCCAGTGGCGCTGAGCGGCCCAGCTGGCGCTGAGCGGCCCGGTGGCGCCGTGGTGACTTCCACCGATGTCATTCATCCACAACCGTTGTCCACAATGTGGATATCCGGCATACGGAACCCTTATGCCCAACGTGCCGACGCTGTTCACGACAGGGCCGACCCAACGGGCCCCGGTGCGTTATGCCGGGGCCCGTTGCCGATCAGCCGGCGTAGGAGGGCCGGGGGTGGGAGTCGCCGCCCTCGGCCCCGATGACGTACATCACCGCGTTGATCAGGGCCAGGTGGGTGAAGGCCTGTGGGAAGTTGCCCAGGTGGCGGCCGTCCGCCGGGTCGATCTCCTCGGCGTAGAGGTCCAGCGGGCTGGCCAGGCTCAGCAGCCGCTCGCACAGCTGCCGGGCCCGGGTGACCTCCCCGATCTCCACGAGCGCCGACACCAGCCAGAACGAGCAGATGAGGAAGGCGCCCTCCTCGCCCTCGGCACCGTCATCGGTCTCGTCGGTCCGGTAGCGCAGGACAAGACCGTCCACGGTCAGCTCGTCGGCGACGGCGAGCACGGTGGCCTTCACCCGGTCGTCGGTCGGGGGCAGGAAGCCCAGCAGCGGCATCAGCAGCACCGAGGCGTCCAGCGCGGTCGACCCGTAGTACTGGGTGAACACGCCGCGGTGGTCGACTCCGTTGGCCAGCACGTCCGCGTGGATCTCCTGCGCGATGCCGCGCCACCGCTCGGCCGTGGTGTAGTCACCCCGCATCTGCGCCAGCTGCCGGCCGCGGTCGAGCGCCACCCAGCAGAGCATCTTGGACGCCGTGAAGTGCTGGGGTTTGCCGCGAACCTCCCACATCCCCCGGTCGGGCTCCCGCCAGTGCGTCGCCGCGGCCTCGACGAGCCGGACGAGCACCGTCCACAGCCGTTCGGACAGGTAGTCCCGCGAGCGGGTGTGCAGGTAGACCGAGTCGAGGATGACGCCCCACACGTCGTGCTGGCGCTGCTCCGCCGCGGCGTTGCCGACCCGGACGGGGGTGGCGCCGTCGTAGCCGGACAGGTGCCCGAGGATCTCCTCGTCGATCCGCGGCTCGCCGCCGACCCGGTACATCACCTGGATGTCGTCGGCGTGCTCGGCGACGTCCGCGATGAACGAGAAGAAGTCGTCCGCCTCGTAGTCCAGGCCGAGGGTGTAGAGGCCCCACAGGGCGAACGTCGAGTCGCGGATCCAGCTGTACCGGTAGTCCCAGTTGCGCTCGCCGTGCGGGGTCTCCGGCAGGGACGTCGTCGCGGCGGCGAGCAGCGCGCCGGTCGGTGCGTAGGTCAGGCCCTTCAGCGCGAGGGCGCTGCGCTGGAGGTGCCGGCGCCACGGGTGGTCCGGGAACCTCCCACGGGACAGCCACTGCCGCCAGAACTCGGTGGTGCTCTCGACCGCCGCGCAGGCCTGGCGGTAGTCGGCGGGCAGCAGCGGGTCCTCCGCCCGCCAGGTCAGCGCGACGAACGCGGTGTCGCCCTCCCGCAGGGTCGTCCGGGCCAGGGCCCGGCGGCCGTCGAAACCGAGCCGCAGGTCGGTGCGCAGCCGCAGCGAGACACCCGAGGACGGATCGCCGTCCGGGCCGGCGTCCGGCCCGGCGTGACTGATCACTCCGGTGGAGTAGTCGTCGCCTTCGTAGCACCACGACTCGGGGCTGCGCCCGTAGTCGAAGTTCGGCTCACAGACGAGGCTCAGGTCGACGTCGCCGTGCTCGCACCGGGCAAGCCGCAGCAGCACGTGGTCGGCGTCCCAGTCACCGGGGGTGCGCCGGTGCGTCTTGGAGCGCCGGTGGGTGCGGTGCCACCGGCCGACGACCAGACAGTCCGTGACGATCAGCCACCCGGTGGGTGTCTGCCAGGTGGTCTCCAGGACGTTGGTCCCCGGCAGGTACCGGCGGCCGGCCGGAATGAACGTCCGGTCCGGGCCGAAGCGGAACCCGCCGGCTGACCGGTCCAGCACCGCCCCGAACACACTCGGCGCGTCGGGGCGGGGCACGCACATCCACTCGACGTTCCCGCTTGGCGCGACCAGGCAGTTCGTCTCGCAGTCGGAGAGGAACCCGTACTCGGCGATCGGCGGGAACGGGCTCCCCCCGCCACGTCGCGTCGGTGTGTGCGCCACTGTTCCCCCTCCACCCGCGCCGCGGTGCCGCGGCGCCGTCACCCGCGACCGGCCGCCCCCTCCCCGCGGATCGGACCACCGGATCGCTACTTTGAGTAAAAGTAAGAACGCGAATGGTAGCCACACCCGGAGGGTGCGCAAGCCACCCGGCCGCGCCGTCAGCAAGCCGACACCGGCTGGCGGGGCGCGGGGTCAGCCGGGCGGGCGGGGGGTCCGGTAGTCGACGAACGCCTCCTCGGCAGCCCACGCCGCGTAGCGGTCCGGACCCAGCGCGGCCAGCGCGCCCGCTGTCTGCGAGGAATGCGCCCGCAGCGCAGCGATCTTGCGTTCCAGCAGGGCCCCGGTGGGCCGCAGCCGGGCCGCGAGCGCCTCCTCCGCCACGACCGGGCTGTCCTCCTCACCCGCGTCGGCGCCCTCGTTCATCCGCACGCCAAGGATCTCCTCCACGTCCCGGCTCTCCGCGGCACGGTCGGCGGTCGCCGCCGCGTACAGCAGGCGGGCGCCGGCCGGGGCCGCCTGCTCGAACGCGGCCGTCGCCCAGGCCGAGACGGCACGGTGGTCCGGGTGGCCGGTGAAACCGTCCGGCCCGAAGGTCACGACAGCGGCCGGGCTGACGGCGCGGATGACCTCCGCGATCCGATGTACCGGTCCGGCCGGTGGGATCTCGGCGCAGCCGCCGTCGGGCAGGCCGAGCAGAACCTGCTCGCGGACCCCGAGGACGTCCAGCGCCTCTGCCAGTTCGGCCACCCGCAGCCGGCCGAGCGTCGTTCCCGGCGGTGAGCCGGGCGGGACCGGCCCGCCCCGCTCGCCGCGCGTGGCCGTCAGGCAGACGACCCTGGCCCCGAGCCCCGCGGCCACCGCCATCAGCGCTCCGGACAGGTAGGTCTCGTCGTCCGGATGCGCCCAGATTCCGAGCAGTGGCCCCGGCGGGTGCGGCGCCGCGGTCGCCACACCGGCGCGGCGACCGCCGAGAAGGTCGAGAACCAACGCTCCGGCCAGCCCGGTCGGCTCGGCCAGCCCAGCCAGCCCGGTCGGCCCGGTCGGCCCGGTCGGCCCGCGGCTCATCTCCGGGCCTCGATGACGATGTTGACCATCGTCTCCGCGGCCACCCGGACGGAGCCGAAACCACCGGCCCGGAGGACCTCGGCGATCCGCGCCGGTCCGGCCATGCCGCCCAGGGCGTCCCGGCCAGGCGCATCGGCGTGAGCGGCGTGAGCGGCGTGAGCGGCGTGAGCGGCGTGAGCGGCGTGAGCGGCGTGAGCGGCGTCGGTACCCGGCTCGGGCTGCGAGAGTGCGTCGGGCAGGCAGACGAGGGTCGACGCCGCGTAGAAGCTCTGCCCGACGACGTCGGTGTTGTCCTCGACCCTGTCCGCCGCGCGCGGCTCCACCAGCATCAGCGTGCCGCCGGGGGCGAGCGCCCGGTAGCACGCCGCGGCGGCGGCCACCGCGTCCCGAACGTGGTGGAAGGAGTCGAAGAAGCAGATGAGGCTGTAACCGCCGCCGATGTCGCCGGTCACCGGCGCCACCGCGAACGTCGTCCAGTCGGCGACCCCGGCCCGGTGGGCGGCCGTCCGCGCGGCGTGCACCGACTGCGGGTGCGGGTCGACGCCGTGGAAGGTGGACGACGGGAAGGCCTCGGCCATGAGCAGGGTCGACGAGCCGTGGCCGCAGCCGACGTCGAGCACCTTCACGCCGGAGCGCAGCCGGCCGACGATCCCGTCCAGCGCGGGGAGCCACTCACTGACCAGGCTGGCCCGGTAGAGCGGACCGAAGTAACGGTGGACGCCGCTGTACAGCCGCGGATCGTGGCTTCCCCACTCGATGCCACCGCCGGTGCGGAACGTGTCGACCAGCCTGTCCGCGGCGGCGTAGAAGCCCATGATCGACTCGTAGCCGCCGGCCGAGGCAGCGGGCGAGTTCGGGTCCGCGAGCACCGCGGCCCATTCGGCCGGCAGGTGGAACTGCTCGGTCGTCGGGTCGTAGCGCAGGTTGCCGGCCGCGTACTGGGACGCGAGCCACTCCCGCAGGTAGCGCTCCACCAGGCCGGTCCGCGCCGCGAGCTCCCCACTGGTGACGGGTCCCGCGGCCGCGAGGGCCGCCCACAGGCCCAGTCTGTCGCCGAGCCACCCGAGGGCGCCCACCGTGGCGGTCGCCTGGTCCTGGGCGATCTTGAAGGCGAACCGCTCGACCTCCGCCAGGTCGAAGCCTCCCTGAGTCAGAGTCGTGTCGTCCGCCGTCGTGCCGTCCGCTGTGGTCTCGATGGTCTCGATGGTCATGGCCGCCTCCTGCTGCCCGGCGGGCTCCGGAGGGTGTCGCACACCCGTCCGGGATGAGCCCGGTGATGAACACCTCCGAGGTTGCGTGAGCCGGCTTGAATGGGAGCTGCACGCCAGATGCACGCGGTTGCACGGCTCTTCCGCCGACAGGGAGGGGTCGGCCGGGAGGGGAAATGCACAGATGACCGGCGGCACCATCCCCGACGACCGTTCCGCCCCGCGGGCGGATGTGGAGGTCGACATCCTCGGCCCGATGCGGCTGCGCGTCGACGGGTCGGAGGTCGCCGTTCCCGGCGCCCGGCGGCGGGCCCTGCTGGCCACGCTGGCACTGGCTCAGGCGAGGGTCGTCGGAGTCGGCGCGCTCACCGAGGCCGTCTGGGGCACGGATCCGCCCACCTCCGCGGGCCCGACACTGCACAGCCACCTCTCGCGAATCAGAGGCCACCTCGGGGCACGGGCCGACCACCTCCTCCGGGACGGCGGCGGTTATCGGCTCGTGCTCGCCGGGAACAGCCTCGACGCCGCCCGGGTGGAGGCGTCCGCGGCGCGGGCCCGCGCGCTGCGCCCGACCGATCCGGCGGCCGCGGCCGGCCAGCTGCGGCTGGCCCTCGGCCTGTGGCGGGGTGACGCCCTGGCGGAGTTCGGCGAGGGCGGCCCGCTCGGTGCCGAGGCCGTCCGGCTGGCCCGGCTGCGCCAGACGCTCACCGATGAGCTCCTGGATGCCCGCCTCGGCTGCGAACCCGCGGCGGTCGTGATCGGGGACGCCGTGCACGCAGCGGCTGCCGACCCGTTGCGGGAGGCCGCGCACGTGCTGCTCATCCGTGCCCTGGCACTGGACGGGCGGGCCCCCGAAGCACTCTCCACCGCCCGCGACTTCCGCCGCCGGCTCGCCGACGAGACGGGTCTGGCCGCGTCGGCGGCGCTGGCCGACCTCGAACGCGCGGTGGCCCGCGGCGAGCTCGTCCGTGGCACCCCACCACCCGTCCGGGCTGCTGCCGCGGCACCGCCTTCACAACCCGCGGAGCGGGGCACGCCCGGCGACCGAGACCCGCGGGACCCGCGGAGCCCGCAGGACCCGCGGAGCCCGCGAGTCCGCCTGCCCCGCTCCCCCACACCACTGCTGGGACGCGCCGACGAACTGGACCGACTCGCCGAGCTGCTGCGCGCCGACCGGTGCGTGACCATCGTCGGGCCCGGCGGCGTGGGCAAGACGCGCCTCATGCTGGACCTTGTGCACCGTGCCGCTCCGCTGTGGCCGGACGGGGCGACCCTGGTCGAGCTGGCACCCGTACGGGACGAGGCGACGGTGCCCTTCGTTCTCGCCCAGGCGCTGGAGGTCAGCACCCGAGGTGACCTGCTGCACGCCGTGATCGACTTCCTGTCGACCCGCCGGCAGATCCTGGTGATCGACAACTGCGAGCACCTGCTGGACGCCGCCCGCGCCCTGGTGGTCGAACTGCTCCGCTGGGTGCCGCACCTCGCGGTGCTGACCACGAGCCGGGCCCCGCTGGGCGCGGCCGGCGAGTGGGTGTTCCGCCTCGGGCCGCTCGCGCTGCCCGCGCCGGGCACCGACCCGGCCGACGCCGCCGACGCCGCCGCCGTCCGGTTGTTCCTCGACCGCGCGCGGCAGGCCCGCGGCGGCACCGAGCTGAGCCGCGCGGCCGTCGGCGACGCGGTGGAGATCTGCCGCGGGCTGGACGGCCTGCCGCTGGCGATCGAGCTGGCAGCGAGCCGGCTGACGGTGCTGCACCCGACCGACCTGCGCGCCCGGATGGACACCGGGCTCGATCTCGGCCGGGGTGGCGGAGGGCCCGCCGACGACCATCGCCACCAGACCCTGCGGGGCACGATCGCCTGGTCCTACCGCCTGCTCGACGCCGGCGCGCAGCGGCTTTTCCGCCATCTGGCCGCGGTCCCAGGTGTCTTCGAGCTGTCGGTCGCCGAGTTCGTCGCCACGGCGATCGCCGACGACGATCCGGTGGCCGCACTGGGCGCCCTCGTCGACACCTCAATGGTGGAGACGGTCCCGTCACCGGTCGACCCCGGCGGCGGCACTGCGTTCCGGATGTTGGACAGCATCCGGGCATACGGGACGGAGGCGGCGCGCGCGGCCGGTGAGCTCGAGGCCGCCCAGGATCTGGTCGCCGCCTGGTCCTGCGCGTTCAGCCGGGCCGCGGCGGCGGGCCTGACCGGTGGGGACGCGCCGTGGTGGGGCCGGCGCATCCTCGCCGCGCTGCCCGTGCTGCGAGCCGGCCGCGAACGGCTGCTGGAGCGCGGTGACGTGGCGGCGGCGGTACGGATCTGCGTCGACATCGAGGAGTACGCGATCTGGCACGACAACGCCGAGCTGTGGGCCTGGACGCTGGACAGCACCGAGCTTCCCGGAGTCGCCGACCTGCCGGACGCGGCGCAGCTTCTCGCCGCCGCCAGCCACGCGGCGTGGCGGTCGGGCAGCCTGGCGCAGGCCGTCGACCTCGCCCGGCGCTCGCTCGCCTGTGCCGAGGACGAGATCGGGGTCAGTGTCGCCCAGTACGCGCTGGGCACCGTCGCGCTCTTCACGGGCGACTACGACGCCTCCGTCGAGAACCTCACCGCCTGCGCCGAGGTCGACTCGTACCGCATCCCGAACCAGCTGGCCGTCGCGGCACTGGCGGCAGCCTATGGCGGCCGGGACGCGCTGGCCGACCAGCTGATCACCCGCGCCGACCGGTTCATGGCCGGCACCACCATGGCGGTCACCCGGGCGTTCGTCCCCTACGTCCAGGCGGAGATCCACACGCACAGCAACCCCGCCCTGGCCCGTTGGCACGCCGAGCGCGCCCTGCGCGAGGCCCGTTCCAGCGCCATCACCTTCATCGTGGGGATCACGCTGGTCACGCTGGCCTCGTCCGCGGCGCGCACCGGCGACCTGGCCACCGCGGCCGCCTGCTACCCGGAGGTGATCCAGCAGTGGCTGCGGACCGGAAGCTGGCCGCAGCAGTGGACCACCCTGCGTAACACGGCCGACCTGCTCGCCAGGCTGGGTCGGGAGGAGGAAGCGTTGCTGATACTGATCGCGGCGGAGGCGGACCCCGACGCCCCCGCGGTGGTGGGAGTCGACGCGGAGCAGCTCGCGGGCCTGGTCACGAGTCTGGACGCCCATCTCGGCGACGCGGCGGCGAGCCGGATCCGGCAGGACGCGCTCCGGTTGGGTCGGGTGGAGGTGGTGGAACGGGCGCTGGCCGCCGTCGCCGCCCTTCGCGCCGCGACCCCGGATCCCGCGGATGCCCCGGATCCCGCGGATGCCGCAGGCGCGGCGGCGAGGATCTGACCGTGGCACCGCAGAAGCTTTCCTGGTCTCCCTCGCTGTTGCGGTGCGCCGCGTACGCGGCGGGCGGCGGCGCCCTGCTCGTCGTCGCCGCCGTCGAGAGCCTGGCCTGGCGGGCGGCGTCCCTCGACAACGCGGGACGCCTGCTCGTCGGTCTGGTCGGGCTGGGGCTGGTGGGGCTGGCCGTCCGGGACGCGGCAGGCCGGCCCGCGCTGCGACTGACCGCCGGCGGACTCGACTACGTGGACGGGCTGCGCCGCCGGCACCTGCCGTGGGCCGCGGTGCTCGGCGTCCGTTCCTCGGCCCTGACCCACAACCGCCGCCTCGTCCACGTGCGCACCCTGGAGATCGAGACCCTCGACGGACCGGTGCTGCTCAGCCGCCGACAGCTTGGCGCGGATCCGGAGCGGGTGGCGGAGGTCATCGAGGAGCAGCGCGCCCGGCTCGGCTGAGAACGGTCGGGCCGGCCGGACCGGGTCGGGTCAGGCGCGATCGGGCACGGTCAGGCGCCGAGAACCGGCAGGCCGAGGGACGCGGTCTTTGCGAAGGCCACAGCGAAGAACACAGCGATCAGCGCAAGCACGCCCGCCGCCTGTACCGGCGCGCGCCGCGCCGGTACATAGGCGTAGATCAGTCCCACCAGTGCACCGGCGGCCAGGCCGCCGATGTGCCCCCAGCGATCGATGTTGTTCAGGGTGAACGTGATCGCGAAGTTGAGCACGATCAGGATCAGGATCTGGGTCGTGTCGGCCCGCATTCGCCGGGCGATCACGTAGAAGGCACCGAAGAAGCCGAAGATGGCGGTCGACGCGCCGAGGGAGTACGCATCCAGGCCGTTGACCACGTAGCTCAGCACGTTCCCGCCAACGGCGCCGGCGAGGAAGAGCCCGATGAGCCGCACCCGCCCGATGATCGCCTCGAGCTGGTAGCCCAGCACGAACAGGGCATACAGGTTCACCAGGATGTGCAGGTAGTGGCCGTGCAGGAAGGCGGCACTGACGAGGCGGTAGTACTGGCCGTGCAGGGCGACGTCCACACCGCTGAGCAGGAAGTCCTGGCTGAACCGGTTGACGTCGTTCGCGTTGCGGCTGAGCCCGGGCAGGTCCTGCAGGACGTAGGCGACAACGCACAGGCCGAGGAGAACCTGGGTGACCAGCCCCTGCCGGCCGACCCGCCGCCGCGCCCCGAAGCTCGTGCGGTCGCCGGAGCGACGGGCCGGGCCCTGCCGGTCCGAGCCGGCACCGGACTCCTCGGGGCAGTGGAAGCCGACCGCCGCCGGACGCATGCAGTCCGGGCAGATCGGCCGCCCGCACCGCTGGCAGGAGACGTAGGTTTCCCGCTCCGGGTGGCGATAGCAGTGCGGAAGGTGCGGTGGCCCCGCGGGCGCCGGGCTCCCGGCCGCCGGGCCGGGCGGGCCGGGCGATGCAGGCCCACCCGGCTGCCCGGGCCCACCGGACTGGCCGGGCTGCCCCGGCAGAACCGGCTGTTCCGGTTGGCCGGAGAGGACCGGACCGCCCGGTGGGAGGGGTCGGCTCCACTGCCCAGGCTCGTCGGCGCGCGGCGCAGGAGCGCCACGTTCCGCGTCACCTGCCGGCGGATGCGTCACAGCCGGCCCCGCCGCACCGCAGCACCGCGATCATGACAGGCCGCCACGCGCGCCACCCCCGCCCTCATGGTCGTTTCGACGCCTCAGACGGGCCGGGTGTCGATGACGATCTCGTTGATCACCACGTCGGTCAACGGGCGGTCCTGCGCGCCCGTCTGGGCCTTGCCGATCGCGTCCACGACCTCGGTGCCCCGCGCGACCTCACCGAAGATCGTGTGCTTGCGGTTCAGCCAGTCGGTGGCGGCCGTGGTGATGAAGAACTGGGAACCGTTCGTGCCCGGACCGGCGTTCGCCATCGCGAGCAGGTACGGGCGGTTGAACTGCAGGTCCGGGTGGAACTCGTCGGCGAACTTGTAGCCGGGGCCGCCGCGGCCGTTACCCAGCGGGTCACCACCCTGGATCATGAAGTTCGGGATCACGCGGTGGAAGATCGTTCCGCTGTACAGCGGGACGCCGGTCTTCTTCTCGCCGGTCTGCGGGTCGGCCCACTCCCGGCTCCCGGTGGCAAGCCCGACGAAGTTCTTGACCGTCTTCGGGGCATGATCGGGAAACAGCCTGACCTCGATGTCGCCCTGAGTCGTGCGCAGCGTCGCGTACAGCTCCTCGGCCATGAGCCTGCCTTCTCTCCGTCTTTTCGGCATGTACCTCTTGTCTCGCCCGATCGTATGCCGGGCCCACGACGGCAGCGGCCACCGCCGATCCCACCGGACGCCCTCGGCGGACAGCATCGGGCATGTGTCGCAAGCGTAGGTGACACGACCCGAGGGCCCGTCACGTTGTAACGGCCAACGGACGGGGTACGGGACACTGCACAGATCTTGACGGCGCGTTTCACCCGGGTGGGGCTTCGGGCGCCTGCCGCACGGCACGCCTTCACCTCCGATCGCGACATCAACGACGCAGTCAGCGAAGGGAAGCCATGAGCACGACGACACTCAAGGACAGGCTCGCGCACGTCACAGAGGCCGCGCCGGTGAGCGGGATCCCGGGCGCCGCGCGCAACGTGGCTGATCGCGCCGGCGCCGCCGCGGCGAAGGCCGCGGTGAAGGCGGGCAGTACCGCCGGGTCCGCCGCACACGCGACCCGTGACGCCGGAAGCACACTGGCGCACCGGGTCTCCGATGTCTCCAGCACCGGTGGGAGCGCCGCCGGCAAGGCGGCCAGCCGGGCCGCCGGGCTCGCCGCCGGCAAGGCCTCGGAGGCGTCGGGCCGTACCGCGCGGCGGATCGAGAAGGCACGTTCGAGCGCGGAGATCTCGGCGGAGCGGGCGCGGATGGCGACCGAGCTGCGTCTGGAGAAGTCGCGCTCGCGCCGCGCCGTCCGCTCGGAGTCGAAGGCCCGGGCGCAGGCCGACCGGGCCCAGGAGCTGCTGGAGAAGCGACTGGCGAAGGCGGAGCACCGGCTCGCCCGGGTCCACCGCCGGCGGCGGCGCGGGTTCGTCACTCTGCTGCTCGTCGGCAGCGGCGCCGCGGCGGCCGTGGCCGCCCGCCGCTACCTGGCCTCGGCCGATGCCGAGGAGGTCACCGCCCAGCCGGTCCCGCCGGTCCGGAACAACATCACCGAGGGCGTCGGGCCGGAGGTGACGTCCGGTATGGAGGAGATGCCCGGCGTGGACGCCATGACCGAGGCCGGCCGCCACACCTGACCGAGCCGGCTCTGCGGAGCGGCCCGGCCCCGGGGGCAGGCCTCGGGGCCGGGCCCAGGCCCAGGCCCAGGCCCAGGGTCAGCTCACCGTGTAGTGCCCGGGCGCGCCAGCCGGCACGGCCGGGTGGGACGGTGCCACCGGGGCGACTCGCCGATACGGCGCTCCCATCGGGGGCCGCGGGTCGGCGTCGCCCCGGTTCGGCCAGAACGCCATGGCCCGCTCGGCCATCGCGGTGATGGTGAGCGACGGGTTGACCCCCAGGTTCGCCGGCACCGCCGCACCGTCGACGACATGCAGACCCGGATGACCGAACACCCGATGGTAGGGGTCTATCACTCCATGCGACGGATCTTCGGACAGCGCCGCCCCACCGAGAATGTGCGCGGTGATCGGGACGTTCGCCAGTTCGGTGATCACCCCGCCGGCGTGGCCCCCCATCCGTTCGGCGACCAGCCGCGCCGCCTGGTTGCCCTCGGGAATCCAGGTCGGGCTCGGCTCACCGTGGCCGGCCCGGCTGGTCAGCCAGGAGGTCCCGAACGGGCCCCGACGCCGGCGGACCGTCAGCGAGTTGTCCCGTGACTGCATCACCAGAGCGATCATGGTTCGCTCCGACCAGCGCCACGGCACCCCGAGCAGGGCGAGGTACGGGCGTCGCGCCACCGTTCGCAGGAAGGCCACCCAACGAGGCAGCCGACCACCGCCGTCCGTCATCGCGCCCGACAGCAGTGCCATCAGATTGCTGCCGCGGCCATAACGGACGGGTTCCACATGCGTGTGGTCGTTCGGGTAGAACGACGACGTGATCGCCACTCCGCGGGCGATGCGGCCGTCCGGCAGCGGCCGGGTCGCACCGAGGATGGCCTCGGAGTTCGTCCTGGTCAGGTGGCCCAGGCGCGGCGACAGATCCGGCAGCTGACCGCCGTCCCGCATCGCCAGCAGCAGGCGCTGCGTACCCAGGGCGCCCGCGGCGAACACGACCTGCCGCGCCGTCCAGTGGCCCGCGCCGCGGTCACCCGGGCGCCGGGCGCCGGTGCGGACCGTCTGGATCTCGTAGCCGCCGCGGCCGTCGGGCCGGACCCCTCGCACGGTCGTGTCCGGCACCACCCGGGCACCGCGCTGTTCGGCCAGGTAGAGGTAGTTGCGGTCGAGGGTGTTCTTGGCGCCGCGTCGGCAGCCGGTCATGCACTCGCCGCACTCCACGCAGCCGGTGCGGCTGGGCCCGGCCCCGCCGAAGTACGGGTCCGGCACGGTGACTCCGGGTTCACGCCGGCCGTCGCGGCCGAAGAAGACGCCGACGTCGGTCAGGCGGAAGGTGTCGCCGACGCCCATGTCGTGCGCGACTGCCTGGAAGACCTCGTCGGCCATGGACATCGAGGGGTTCCGGGTGGCGCCGAGCATGCGCTCGGCCTGGTCGTAGTACGGCGCCAGCTCGGCCCGCCAGTCCGTGACACCGGCCCACTGCGGATCCGTGTAGAAGGCGTCCAGCGGACGGTACAGCGTGTTCGCGTACACCACGGACCCGCCGCCGACGGCCGCGCCGGACAGGACGAGCACCCGCCCCAGCAGCGTGATCCGCTGGATGCCGTGGCAGCCGAGGCGGGGTAGCCACAGGTACCGGCGGACGTCCCAGCTCGTCTTCGGCAGCGTCGCCGGGCTGAACCGGCGACCTGCCTCGATCACCGTGACCCGGTAGCCCTTCTCCGCCAGGCGCAGTGCGGCGACACTCCCTCCGAATCCGCTCCCGACCACGAGGACGTCGCAGTCGTTCCCGGCGGCCGTGCTTCCGGAGGTGGGCTCCGTCCCGGATCTCGGCTCGACCCCGGCTCCGGTGTCGACCCCGGCTCCGGTGTCGACCCCGTTGCCGGTGGCCGCCCAGGCCCGTTCGGTGTCGTCGCCGCCCATGGAACCCATCATGCCGCTGCACACGGAGCGTCGCTGAGAGCCGGGTCGAGCGCGAGGTGGGGCCGAGTGCGGCAGCGGCCTCACACGCCCGCTGTCGGTTCCACCTCCGGATCTTCGGTGCCCGCGCCCTGCCCCACGCTGTCCGGCGGCGCCACCACGGCCGCGCCCGCGGCGATCTCCGTCACCTTGGCCATCGCGGCCTGGAGTGCCTCCTCACGATCATGCGCTTCCTGCCTGTCCTTGGCCTCCTGTTTCTCCCGGGCCTCCTGGGCCCCCGCCGCCGCGGCGGCGGCGATGGCGGCCAGGTCGGGAGGCGGAGGAGGAGGCGGAGGAGGCAGATCCGCCGAAACCGTCGGCCTGGTCGGGGGGGCCGGCTCGCGCCCAGGATCAACGGGCTCAGCTGGCTCGGGCTGGGCAGCCCTCGCAGACCCGCGTTTCGCGACGGCGGATCTCGGCGGCGTCGGTGGTGTGCCGGCGCCCGGCAGTGGGGGGCCGGGCGGCTCCTCGCCGCCGCCCGGCGGTGACGCAGCCGAGGGCGCGGGCTGTTTCCTGGTCGCCGCGGTGGTCACCGATGTCACCGGGCCGAGCGGGCTGTCCGACGGTCGGGGGCCCGGCCGGGCCGGCCGGTCCGGCATGGACTGCCAGCCCAGGCATGAACGGCAACTGCACTGGGTGACACCACGCGGCAGCCGGTCCATCCGCCAGCGGATGTTGTCCACAACCCCGTCCCCGTTGACCCACACCCCGGTCGCGACGAAGTTGACCAGGTGGGTGGCCAGCTCGACCGGAGCCCAAGTGCCGTCAGAGAGCACGTCGAAGACCTGCTGACGCAGCACGTCGAAATCCTCGACCGGCCCGCGGAGCAGGTTGGCAAGCGTGTCGATCACCTGCCCGGCGGCTGTCCACAGCTCCGCGGTCTCCGGATCAAGTTCCGGTTCCGGCTCCGGCTCCGGCTCGGGTTCGGGTTCCGGAGTCGGCTGCGCCGCTTCCTGCGCCGGAGGCGTGCTGTCCGAGCCGACGGCGGCCTCCGGCCGAACCACGGGTGACGGGTCCGGATGCCGCGGACTCTCTCCGGCCTGGCGGTTCGGCGTCGCTTCCTCGCCCGCGGACCGCGGACCCGGCGTGCGCAGGGCCGTCGACTCACCGACCGGCGCGGTCCCGCCCGATGTATCCGGGGCGGAGACTCCTCCGGCCGGTTCCTGCACGGCGGAGATCCCCTCGGCGGCGATGCCCTCGGCGAACCCACCGCGGGACGGCGCGGCCGCTGCTGGTGCGCTCGCCGTTGGTGCCGCCAGCGGTGCGCCCGCGGCAGGCGCGCCGCTCGCCGCAGAGCCGCCGGCGCAGATTCCTCCGGCCACGGTAGGCCTCGCGCGGGTCATGTCGGAGGCGACGGCCTGCAGGTGTGGGCCGGAGTTCCCGTGGCCCCCGCCCGACCCCGCCGGGCCGACGGTGCCGACCACCGGGCCGAAGGGAACGTAGGGCGTCTCGCCCACAGCCATCGCGCGCTCGCCGTAGCCGACTTCGGGGCCGGCCTCGGAGGAGGCGCCGGGCACGGCGGGCTGGGGGCCGGCGGGGTTCGTCGACCCCGGTGCCGCACGCAGGTCCGTGTCGGCTGACGGCGGGAGTGTGCGCGGCTTGCGACGGATCCGCATGATGCCCCGGCCGCCTGCGCCGTAGGTCGGGTGCTTGCGGCGGCGGATGAGCGCCGGACGTTCCAGTGACGCCCCGGCGAAGTAGCCGGTGTCGGGGCCCGCGGGGCCCGCCTGCTCGCCCGCCGCGCGAACGGCGGACTCGGCGCAAACGCCCGCGGTCGGGACGGCGGCGATGCCACGTGGGTCCCCACCCTGCGGCGCGGCGGCTGGGACCGCGGTACAGGGGGCGGCCGTCGCTCCCGCAACGGTGCCGCCGGGCTGCCCGCCCTGCTCGGTACCCGACCCGGCGAGCCGGTAGCCACCCGTGCGCGCCACCGCCTCCGGCACGCTCAGCAGATAGCGCGCCGTTCGGCCCGCCGCCGGGCGGTGGATCGTCACGAGCCAGCCGTTGGTACGCAGTGCCGACAGCTGCCGCTGGGCGTGGGTGCGGCTGTAGTTGGTCTGCTCACAGAGCAGCGCCAGGCCGGGAGAGGTTATGTAGGAGCCGGCCGGCGCCGGGAGCGCCGCGGCCTCACTGTGCGTGCAGATCGTGAACGCGACGAGCTTCATCGCGGGAGTCACGCCCGACTTGGCGTTGAGGAGGGCGTCGTGCCAGTCCGCCATGCTCGCGACCGGCACTCCTCGATCGGGAGTGCTGACCATCACTAGCGCGCCAGGAAGGACTAACTGGGTCATGGTGTCGGAAGCCACGTTCCTCCTCCCTCAAGTGGCCTGATGCTCCCGGTCTCCGGAACTGCGGCCGGGCCTGCTTCGCCGCTCGCGACCGCCCGGTCACGGAGCGGCCGGCGGCGGCTGACGGTTGCAAGGTCTTTGCTACCAGTCAGGAGACCGTCCGGTGATGCTGAGATCACGTTTCCGTGCGGTCTCGTAGTTGTCCGATCGGTTTTTCCGGCGATTGGCCGGGGTTGTGGGCGGGCTGCCGGCACGCAAGACCATCATCCGGGAGCGGTGCTCGTCGAATGCACCTTTGTCATCCGTGACCGGCCGGGGCTACTCGCCGGACCCCGGGGTCGAAGGAACAAGGATACGCGGGCCTTCGTCCGGTCCCGCACGCTACTCCGCCTCGCCCCGGGACACGCCGGACGTGACGGCTGTCCGCCCACGCGGAGAACACACCCTCCTCACCAGCAACGGGTAACCGCCGGGTCACCTGCGGCGCGGAAGGTAGCGGACGATGCCCTTTCGCAGGCTGCGCAGTGCGCGCCCGATGCCGCAGCGCACATGAGGGACACACGGGGAGCACCCGGCCATCGTCGCCGCAATCGCCGCGGAGGGGTCGCGCCCTTCCGTCGGAGAGGGCTTCCGGCGATGTCCCCGACGCGTCGCACACAGTGCACAGAGTTCACACGGAGCACACATCGCGCGGCGCGGACAGACCTTCACGGCACACGATGGACGTCCGAACACGTCTGATTCGAGGATTTTTCTCCACTACGCGGGTCCGACCGTCTCGAAACACAACGATGGAGATCTATAGCAGCAATCATCGCTGGGCCTGAAGGTCGACTGTTACCACAAAGGCGACAACTGATTGCGGCTCACGAGGCGCCGGGTCCCATGCGCGGCCACCACCGAGCACCAACGGCCTGCTTCTGGACGGCCGGGTTCCCGCGAGGTGGGCCGGGTAGGTGCCCATCGTCGGCCGGGGCCGGGGGAGGCGCCGTGGCCGCGGCCGACGATGGGCACCTACCCGGCCCACCTCGCGGG
>NZ_JBFLUG010000009.1:0-111679 GCF_041008525.1 Parafrankia sp. FMc2
GCCGTCGACCGGCCCGGCGCCGACTCCCACCGACGGCCCGGTGAGCCCCCCGCCGGATGGCGAGGCTCCCCCTCCCCCGGTGACCGCACCGCCGACGACGGCTCCGACGCCGGAGCCTCCGACCTCGGCTCCGCCGGAGTCGCCCGCACCGGCGCCGGTGGAGAGCACGCTGCCGAATCCTCTCCCCAACTTCCCGCGCTTTCCCTTCCCCTGGCCGCCCACGGCGCAGCCCGTCGCGGTCTGACCCCGCCGTCACGGCCTGACCCCGATCGGCGCACCGCCCAGCCGGATCAGCGCACCATGTAGAAGACGGTCGTCACATACTGGTCGAAGTCGTTGACACGCAGGGTGAACCGCAGCTGCCACTCGCCGGGCAATGGCACGCCGACCCCTTCGGCGACTACGTGCCCATCCGTGACCTCCGTCAGCGGGACCTCCAACGGCCCGACGCCGGCCGAGGGAAGAGTCAGCTCGCCGCTGGCCTCGACGAGCCGCTGCGGTCGCCCCTGCGGGTCATACGTGTAGACGTGAATGGTCTGCAGCCCGGTTCTGGTTGGCGCGATCTCCACGTCGACGGTCATCGGCCCGGCGATCGCCGTCCTGGAGAAGGGCGGGGCGTAGGAGTCCCGGCCGGGGATGGTGTTGACCAGCACCGAGGTGACTGCCAGCACGGCGACACCGACGACGATCTCGAAGACCACCCCGCGACGCAGTCCGGTGACGGCCAGCGAGGTGACCGGCATGGCTGAGGCGGACTGGAAGTGCCGGCGGACCCACCGCCGTGCCAGCAGACCCAGGCCCAGCATGCCGAGGACAAACCAGAGCTTGTACAGCAGCAGGCGTCCGTAGGTCGTGTCGAACAGCGCTCCGAAGGCACCGATCTCCCGCCACGTCTGGAGGGTCCCGGTCAGCACGATCAGGGCGACCGCGATCGTGGCCGTCCTGGACCAGCGTGGCAGCACCTGGGCCAGCTCGCCGGACCAGGCCGCCGCCACAGGCGGATCGATTAGCAGGTCGACGTCCGACCCGACACCGCCGGACGGAACCTCCGCCGTCCGCCGGGCGCCGCAGCCGGACCCGTCGAGCAGGGCCAGGCCCAGGACGCACAGCCCGCCCAGCCAGATCGCCATGGCGGCGGTGTGCACGGTCATGACAGCCGTGGCCAGCCAGACCCGGTCGCCCGCACTGGCGTGACCGATCATCGCCATGGTCGTCACGAGGACGAGGCCGAGCCCGGCGAGCTCCACCAGGCCGCGGCGGCCGGCTCCGTCCGCGGGCGCGTCCCCGCCCGCGGGCGCCGGCGCGGACAGCCGGCGGAGCAGCGGCACCGCCAGCAGCAGGGCGAGCACGCGGATGGCCAGGAGCTGGCCGTACCGACTGTCGAGGGTCACAGCCAGCGGATCCGGGCTCAGGACGTCGGACATCCCGGAACCGGCGCTGTACGGCCCCTGGAACACCAGCATGCCGAGCGCGCCGGCGAGGCTGAGCAGCCAGCCGGCCGCGATCAGCCGGGCCGGGCCGGAGCGGCGTGCCCCGGGCGGCCAGAGGACGCCGACGAAGAAGGTCGCACCGACCAGCAGCGCGGCTCCAGCGAAGGCCACAAGACGGGCCACGCCCAGGGACACCCCGACCGCGCGGGACCCGCCGCCGCCGGAAGCGGCGGCCGCGGCCGCGCCGGCGTCCGGCGGGCCGCCGACCCCGAAGGCGAAGGCACCGCCGACCGGATGGCTGTCCGCGGAGACGACCCGCCAGCTCACGACATACGTCCCCGGGCCGAGGCCGCCACGCAGGGCGACCGTTACCTCCGAGGCGGATCCGCCGCCCCGGGTGTCGCCCTCGTCGACCCGGGTGCCGGAGGCATCGAGAACGCGGATCGCGTCCGACTTGATCGAGACGGATTCGCTGAACGACAGCGTCACCCGGTCCGGCGCGGCGTCGAGAGCCGCCCCGCCGACCGGGTTGCTGCCGGTCAGCGTGGCGTGCGCGGAGGCCGGGAGGGCCGTCACCAGCAATGCCGCGACGGCCAGCCCGAGCACCGCCAGCACCCGCCGGACGCCACCGACGCGCCACGGTGCACCACGATCACGAATGGCCCCGGTGTCGTGGGCGGTCCTGCGGAGTCCGGTCATGATGCGTCCGTTCAGGGGATGGGGTGCCCCGCGCCGAGGCGGAGGGCACCCCCGGGCAGGTCAGGCGCGGCGGCGGGTGCTGATCAGCGCGAAGGCACCGGCACCCAGCCCGAGCAGACCCAGGACCAGGCCGGTGATCCCGAGCGCACGGGCCGTGCCGTCCGACTCGGACCCGGCCGTCGCCGACTGGCTCGTGCCCTCCTCCGCCCCCGCGGATGTGGACGCCTCGTCGGCGTCGGCACCACCGGCACCGTGCCCGGAGCCTTTCCCGGCCGTCAGCGTGATCGCCGGGGCGGGATGCTCCGGCTCGGCGCCGCCGGGAGCGGCCACGTCGATCCACCGGACGACCTCTCCGTCGGAGTAGGTCTGCAGTGCCTTGAAGACGACTTGGTCGACGCCCTCGGGCAGCGGGCCGGCCGAGACGTTGAACGTGTCGAACTCGCCGGGCCGGATGCCCCCGCCGTCCTGCGCGGTCCAGGTGATCTTCGTAATGATCTCGTTGATCTGAGTGCCGTGGGAGGTCAACGGTTTGGACGGCGTCCCCTTGGTCACCGTGTACGTCCAGCCGGGCTTGGGCTGGACGGTGACCGAGGCGATCGGGGCCTCCGCAGGGAACTGGACGTCGACTCCGGTGGTCGACGCCGTGTCACTCTCGGTCGGCACCTTGAACGTCAGGGTGGAGTAGCCACCCGCGGTGGCCTCCGAGGGCGACACGGTGACGTGCGCGGACGCGGGCAGCGCAAGCGCCACGGTGCCCGCCGCGGCGACAAGCGTGCACAGCGCACCGCGACGGAGGCGGGCTGCACGGATGGTGCGGGGCATGGGTGACCTCCTTGAAGGCTCGTCGGGCCTTCCTGGCTGGCGATCGGACTGGTGACCCGAGCACCGGGGTCGTCGTTCCCGGCCTGGCCGGAGGGGACATTCCGCGCAGGCGGCAGCGGGCGGACGGGCGGCAGCCGTCAGGCGCCGCTCGCCGCGGCAGGGCCACCCGCATGTTCCAGAGCTGTTCCGGTCACGGGTGGACCCACGCTGTTCACCGACGTCCGCGCACGACACGTGTGCACGTGGACGTCCCCACCACCCGGCCTGATCAGCAGACCGGGTGGAGACTCGACCCCGGTCGCCGTCCGGGCGGGCCGCGCCAGTCGGCGTCGCTTCCCAGCAGGAGGAGATGCACAGTCCAGCGGCCGCCAGGACCGCCATGGGCACCGGGCTGGCCGCGGCCAGCCCGCCCCAGGGACGCCGCCAGGGCTGCACCGCCGCCGGCCGCCGGCCAAGCGCCGGTGCCGGTGGCCACCGCCAGCCGGCCGGCGGCCCGCAGCCACTCGGTCATGCCCGTGAGCAGAACTGCCACTGCCCTGACGCGGCGGTCCACAGCCTCGCGCAACGCGGCCGTGGCCCACAGCCGCCGTTCGCTGCGGTGCAGCGCGACCGCCACGCACAGCGCGGCGAGGGCGTGGCCGCCCGCCATCGCGGGGCCGGGGACAAGCGTGGTGAGCAGGTGCGCACTCGCACTCGCACCCGCACTCGCACCCGCGCTCGCACCGGTGACGTCGTGCGGCACCCGGCCGACCGGGTGGGTGGCCGGCCCGTGGTGCGCCGCCAGCACGAACACCGTGTGCAGCAGCACCTGGGCGGCGACGACCTCCCGGGCGAACGCGGCCAGGGGACGCTCCCGGCCGGCGAGGCCGAATGCCATCCGGACGAGCAGCGCGGTCGAGATCAGCACCAGGGCGGGGGACGGGCCGATACCGGCGGTGGCGACGTGCGCAGCGATCGCGAGACACACCGAGGCCACACCGAACACGGCCGCCCGTGCGAAGCGGCCCGTGTCACGTACGCCCCTCACGAGGGGTAAGCCTGCCATGAACCCACGGGTCGGGAGGCGGCAACCACATCGACTGTCATGGGACGGACACCTCGGACACTCGCGCCTGCCGGCGCAGCGCCAGCCACACGGCGGTGCCGAGCCCCAGGCCGGCCCCCAGCGTCACCGCGGTCAGGACGCGGGCCAACATGATCGGGCCGACTATCGGCGCCCCCGAGCGGACGAACACTCCCAGGTCCGGGACACCGCCGAGCACCGCGAGCAGCAGCCCCACGCTCACCGCCAGGTAGCGGCCGATCTCCGAGCGGCGGGCGATGAGCACCGCCCCGGCCAGACCGCACAGCCACACCACGATCTGGACGGCGTTGCCCCAGAAGAAGGCGTCGAGCCGACCGTCGGCGTTCGCCAGGGCGATCAGGGCGGAGTGCGCGACGTCCACCGCGACCAGGCCGGCGAGCGCCAGCGCGAGCGGCCAGCCGGCCCGCCGGACGAAGCCCAGCGCGACCGTGCCGACCAGGACGGCCAGCGAGAGCCCGACCCAGGGCAACGGCGACGGCCCGGGAACCCACTCCAGCCGGCCGCCGTACCGGACGTCCCGGCCGTCCACCGTCAGCGGCAGGGTCCAGTCCTGTACCAGGTGCCGACTGCCCGGGTCGGCACGGACGGCCGGCGGGTCGACCGAGCCCATCCAGTGGACCCGGTGGTCGTGCCAGAACGCCGTCACCCGGCCGCCCGCCACGCCCGAGACCTGCACCCACTCCGGCTCGGCGGCCGCGTCGACGACGCCGGCCGGCCCGGCGTCGTCGCCCTCCCGGCTCGCGTTCAGATAGGTCGCGGATGAGCGCCGGTTCTCCCACACGCCGTGGCCGTCGAGACGTAGGTAGGGTTCGTTCTCATAACCCTCGACGACGACCGGGACGCCCGCCGTGACGACCAGACGTACCCGACTGCCGTTCTCGACGACGCTCAGCTCCACGCCCGGCACGCCAGGCTCCGTGGTGACGGTGGTGCGGTAGTTGGTCGGGCCGACCCCACCGACCGTGTGCGCCGAGGCCGGGCCGGCCAGCGTCACCAGCCAGCACACGCCCCCGAGGAGCACGGCGAAGACGGCCGCGGTTCCACGGCAGGCCCGCCGCACCACGGCACGGCGGGTGACCCGTGCACTGACCATGACGATCTGAGCGTACGGCCACACGGAACATGGCGGGGCATATTCGGCCGGGCCGGCCGGCCCCGGAGGCTCTGAGAAAGCAGGTGCCCGTGACCAGCCACGGCGTCCGTCCCGACGGTGGCCGCGGCGGCCGCGTCGTCGAGCTCTACCGGTATCCGCTGAAGGGTTTCAGCCCGGAGGGGGTCGGCGAGGTGACGCTCTCGGCGGGCGACGGCGTGCCCGGCGACCGGATGTTCGCTCTCGCCCGGCCGGACACCGCCTATTCCGAGGACGCGCCGGAGTTTCTCCCCAAGACCCGCTTCGTGATGCTCCAGAAGGATGAGGCGATCGCGCGGGTCCGCACGTCCTACGACCCCGCGACCGGGGTGCTCGCCTACGGCCTGGCCGGGGAGACCGGCGGGGCGACCGAGACCGGCGGGGCGACCGGGGTGGCGGTGGAACGGGCCGACCTGGCCAGCGCCCAGGGGCGCCAGGCGTTCGAGGAGTTCGTCCAGAAGCTGCTGGGGCCCGGGCTCGGCGGCCGGCCGCGGCTCGTCGCGGCCCGCCCCCCGCACCGGTTCACCGACGCGGGCGGTGCCGGCGACACGTTCATGCACGCCGTCTCGGTGATCAACCTCGCCTCCGTGCGCGATCTCGCCGACCGGATCGGCCAGCCCGTCGACCCGCTGCGGTTCCGGGCGAACGTCTACGTGGACGGGATCCGTCCGTGGGCGGAGCTCGGCTGGACCGGTCTGGAGCTCGGCCTCGGCGCGTCCCGCGTCCGGGTGCTGGCACGCACCCCGCGCTGCGCGGCGACCACGGTCAACCCCGGCACGGGCGCCCGGGACATCCGCATGCTCAAGGAACTGTCCAGCAACTACGGGCACACGGACTGCGGGATCTATGTCACCGTGCTCACCGGTGCGACGCTGCGCCCGGGCACGCCGCTCACCCCACCGGTCGGGCACGAGGAGGACCTACTGTGCGGGTCGTGATCGCGGAGGACTCCGTACTGCTGCGTGAGGGCCTGCGCCGACTGCTGACCGAGTCCGGCTGCGAGGTGGTGGCCACGGTCGGTGACGGTCCCGGCCTGGTCGACGCGATCGTCGAGCACCGGCCGGACGTCTCGGTGGTCGACGTCCGGATGCCGCCGTCGCACCGTGACGAGGGGCTGCGCGCGGCGATCACCGCGCGGGGCAGGGTGCCCGGGTCACCGGTCCTCGTCCTGAGCCAGTACGTGGAGAAGCAGTACGCCAGCGAGCTGCTCGCCGACGGTGTCGGGGCGGTGGGCTACCTGCTCAAGGACCGCGTCGCCGACGTTCGTGAGTTCGTCGAGGCGGTCCGGCGGGTCGCCTCCGGCGGGACGGTGATGGATCCCGAGGTGGTCGCCCAGCTGCTGGTCAGCAGCCGCCGCAACGATCCGATGGCCGCCCTCACGCCACGCGAGCGCGAGGTGCTGGGCCTGATGGCCGAGGGCCGGTCGAACGCGGCGATCGCGGGGGCACTCGTGGTGAGCGGCGGCGCCGTGGAGAAACACATCTCGAACGTCTTCACCAAGCTCGGGCTGGAGTCCTCCGGCAACGACCACCGGCGGGTCCTCGCGGTCCTGGCCTACCTCCGCGAGTCCTAGGCCCAGGACCCGTCCTGGTCCTGTCGGTCCTGTCCTGGAGCCGCCCTGGACCTGTGCACCGGACCTGCACACGGCGCGGACGGGCACGGTTGTGTCGCCGGAGGCCTCTACTTTTGAGGTGCTCCCGTTCCCTGCGGGACAGGCCAGACCCTGAATGGTGGAGGTGGCCATGGTGCTCAGCACGTCACCGGTCCCGGAGACCGCCCCGGCGGCGCCGGTGCATCCGCTCGAACCCCTCTCGGCAGCCGAGATCAGCCGGACGGCCGCGATCCTGCGTGCGGGCGGAGACCTGGGGCCCGGGTTTCGTTTCGTTTCCGTTGAGCTGCACGAGCCACCAAAAGCCGCGCTGGTGGCCCGTGAGTCCGCGCGCGACAGCACCGACGCGCTGGCCCCGCCGGACCGGCAGTCCTTCTGTGTCCTCTACGAGCGCGGGGCACGCCGGACGTACGAGGCCGTCGTCTCGTTGACGGCGGGCACGCTCGTGGAGCTGCGCGCCGTTCCCGGGGTGCAGCCGTCGATGCTCTGGGAGGAGTACCTGGCCTGCGAGAACGCTGTCCGGGCCGACCCCGACTGGCAGGCCGCGTTGGCGCGCCGCGGCGTCACGAACCTCTCCCTCGCCACGATCGACCTCTGGTCTGCGGGCTACACCGGGAGCGCCGACGACCCCACCGCACGCCGGATCGCGCGCCCGCTCACCTTCGTGCGCGCGGCACCCGGGGAGAACGGTTACGCCCGCCCGGTGGAGGGGCTGCTGGTCGTCGTCGACCTGGACGCGATGGCCGTGGTGGAGGTGGTCGACCACGGCCGGCCGCCCGGCGAGATGGTGCCGCTGCCGCCCCGTCCCGGCAACTACGTGCCGCAGCTGATGACCACCGACCCGCACAACGTGCCCGCCTTCGACCGGCTGCGGGCGGATCTGCGCCCGATCGAGATCCGCCAGCCGCAGGGGCCGTCCTTCACTCTGGACGGGCATGTCCTGCGCTGGCAGAAGTGGGACCTGCTGGTCGGGTTCACCCCCCGCGAGGGCCTGGTGCTGCACCAGATCGCCTACACCGACCGGGGGCGGCGCCGGCTGATCGTCCAGCGCGCCTCGGTGTCGGAGATGTTCGTCCCCTACGGCGACCCGGCGCCGACCCACCGGTTCAAGAACGTCTTCGACATGGGCGAGTACGGCGTCGGCGTGCTCGCGAACTCGCTGCGGCTCGGCTGCGACTGCCTCGGTGAGATCTCCTACCTGGACGCGGTCGTGAACGACTCCGCGGGCGAGCCGGTGACGATCCCGAACGCGGTGTGCATCCACGAGGAGGACACCGGCATCGCCTGGAAGCACACCGATGCCCGGACGGGCCACGTCGAGGTACGGCGGAGGCGCCGGCTCGTGATCTCGATGATCAGCACCGTCGGCAACTACGAGTACGGCTTCTTCTGGTACCTCCACCTGGACGGCTCGCTGGAGTTCGAGGTGAAGCTGACCGGCGTGATCTCCGTCGGCGCGGTCCGGCCGGGTACCTCACCCGAGCACGGCGTGCTCGTCGCGCCCGGTCTGTACGGCCCCCATCACCAGCACTTCTTCAACGTCCGCCTGGACATGGAGCTCGACGGCGGCCCCAACTCGGTGGTCGAGGTCGACTCGGTGCCGGACCAGGTCGGTCCGGACAACCCAACCGGCGTCGCCTGGCGCACCCGGGAGACGCCCCTGCTGTCGGAGGCTGACGCCCAGCGCCGGGTCGACCCGTCCGTCGCACGTTTCTGGCGGATCACCAACCCGCGGGTCGCGGGCCCGCTCGGCCGGCCGGTGAGCTACCGGCTTGTCCCGGGGCACACCACGCCACCGCTGGCGGACCCGACATCCCACCAGGCAGCCCGCGGGCGCTTCGCGTCCCGCAACCTCTGGGTGACGGCGTTCGACGAGCGCGAGCGCTTCGCCGCCGGCCGCTACCCGAACCAGAGCGCCGGCAACGAGGGTCTCCCCCAGTACGCCGCCGCGGACCGGCCGGTCACCGACACCGACATCGTGGTCTGGTACAGCTTCGGCGCACACCACGTGGTCCGCCCGGAGGACTGGCCGGTCATGCCCGTCAGCCGGATCGGCTTCGAGCTGCGCCCCGACGGGTTCTTCGACGGCAACCCCGCCCTGGACGTCCCGCCGTCTCCCCACGCGCCGAGCGCAGCGGGGTGCGGGGCGGCGTGCGATGCGGAGTCCGCGGCATCCGAGGTGTCCGAGGTGTCCGAGGTGTCCGCGGAGGGCGGCGCGGACGGCCATTCCGGTGCCGTGGCCCCGCCCGCGGACCGTCACCTCGGTGGGGGTGACGGAGCGCCGTCGAGAGACTGCTGACGGCGTCGGGGACCACACGGCGCCGACACGACACGCACGGGCGCAAGGCACGTCTTGCCCCAGAACGGGGGTGCCTGTCCTAGGCTCCCGGAGTTGTGAGCCCTGTTCTCGCCTCGAGTCGGGCCGGGAACCTTGTCCGTGCTCTGATCATCATCGCCCTGCTGGTCCTGATCATGCGCACGGCCTACCTGCTCTGGGTCTTCCACACCCCGGCCTGGACGTCCCGCCCGCAGGACATCCACTACTGCGGCGGGTGGTACGAGCGCGCCGAGACACCCGACCTGACCGGCGGTGAGGCTCGCAAGCTGGCCGGCGGCCGGCTCGATCAGGTCATGCGCTCACCGGTGCTCCGGCCGATCGCCGCGTACCGGCCCGGGTCGTCCTGTCCCCGGTACATCTTCGCCAAGGTCGGCTCCGACACCTACGTGACCTACGAGATCACCGACGACTGACCCCCACGGGCCGGCGCCCCCGCCGCGTGTCCGCCGTCACCGCCCGGATCAGCGGCGGCTGAGCTTGTCCGGATGCCTCGCGGCGGCGTGCACGTGCACCCGGGCATGGATGGATGTGCGCTGCGCCAGGGCCGCCCGGACGGCACGGTGCAGGCCGTCCTCCAGGTACAGCGTCCCGTCCCACTCGACCACGTGGGGGAACAGGTCGCCGTAGAAGGTCGAGTCCTCATCCAGCAGAACGTCCAGGGCGAGTACCCGCTTCGTCGTGACGAGCTGGTCCAGCCGCACCTGGCGCGGCGGGATCGCCGCCCAGTCGCGCTGGCCCAGGCCATGGTCGGGGTACGGGCGACCGTCACCAACCAACTTGAAGATCACCGGCACCTCCTTCTCGGGGGCGGGAGACTGCCCGACCACGACAGCCTAGAATCCTCCGCTCGCGGACCCGATCGCGGTGCCCTTCCAGCCGCGCGTTGCGCGGACATTGAGATTTCCGTCCGATGTTGATCTGAGACGGAGAACCAGAACCGGGCGAAACACTTGACCTTCTCCGAACCACGGACTTAAGTAAGCCTTACCTGAAAATGGAGGAGGCCCGGTGACGAGTCCAGTCTCGGACGTCGAGATGCCGGTGCTGGCCGAACAGGCGAGGACGATCCTCGCCGGCGGCCGGCGCGCGCTGCTCACCCTGCCCTGCGCGAACGTGCGTGGCTGGGCCGGACTCATCGACGACGGCGGCGAGCCGTTGCTGATCGTCGGGGCGGACAGTCCACCCGTGGACTGCGCCGGCTCCGGCCGCCGTGCCCGGGTCGACATCTGCGGCCACAACGGCGAGCGACTTGTCCTGGCCGGCGTGCTGCGGCTGACCCCCGACACCACCGAGAACCTTGTCGAGCGCCTTGCCGACCTGGGTCGCAGCATCTCGGTGACGACAGGGGACCTCGATGACCTGCGCATCCTGACCATGTCGGTGGACGACGTCCTGATCTGCCTGCCCGAGGGGGTCGCCCGCGGCACGGGCGGTGGGCGGTCCGCCAGCGGCGGGCGCGGGGCCCGGTCCCGCCCCGGCGGCAGCGGCGCGGTGACCGCCGCGTCCCGGGCGGCGCGGGTCGGGCGGTCGGCGCGGGGCCTGCGCCGCGCGAACAACAGCCGCCTCGACGGGCGGTGGTCGGCCCTCGGCCCCGCGCGCCGCGTCGACCTCCACTCGTACGCCTTCGCCGAGCCCGACCTGGTCGCCGCCTATGCTCCAGATCTGATCAGGCACCTCAACGACGAGCACGCCGCACAGATGCGGCTGCTGTCCACGCACGGTGTCGCCCTGACCGAACCCGCCGGCGCCGCCAGCGGGATGGTCGGCGGCGCCACCGTGACCGGCGCACCCGCCGGGATCAGCCGGGACGCGGTGATCGGCGCGACCGTGACATCGCTGGACCGGCGAGGCCTGGACATGTGGCGAATCGACATCGAGGGCGCCCGCGAGGTACGGGTCGCGTTCCGGTCGCCGCTCATCGAGCCGCGCTGCCTCGGCCGCGAGCTGCGGCTCCTGCTCGACGACGCCGAGCACCGAACCGACTAGCCGGCCCGGACCGCGCGGGCGGCGTGACCGCGGGAGCGGACATGTTCGACATCGACCGGACCACCAGCGCAGGCCACACCATCCCCTGCCTCACCTGCCACGGCGACATCGACCACTCCACCGGCACGACCCGCGCAACCGGCCGGAGCAGTGCCGACCCGGGGCGCCGCCCGGCGGACCCGCCGGGCGGCAGGCCCGGCGAGGTGGCCTGCAGGCCCGGCGAGGTGGCCTGCGGGAGCGCCCGTGGGCCGGCACGCCCCGGTACCGGGTGTGGTGAGGCCCGGCCGGCGCTCTCGCCGTTCGATCCCCGGGTGACGGGCTGGGCGTGTGCGGTGTCCAGACCGGCCCCCAGACCAGCAGGATGAGGAACATAATCGGCAGCGGACGCCCCTGACCCTCCCGTCCGGAGGTCACATGCCCCGCCCGTCGCCCCGCCTGTCCCGGCCGTCCCGGCCGTCCCGGCCGTCCGGGCGATCGTCCTGGTGCGCCGTTCCGGCGCGGAGGGCCTTCGCCGCGCTGGGCGCTCTGCTGCTTGCCGGCCTTGTCGCGGTCGGCTGCTCCGGCTCGGGCGACAGCGAGCCGCCGGCACCCTCCTCCTCCTCGGGAGGCACCGCGGCCGGCAGCAGTCCGGCCACGGCAGCGTCTGGCGGCCCCGCCACCGCCCCGGGCCCGAGCATGCCGAGCGCCAGCCGCACCACGCGGATCCAGGGCGCCGGTGGCGATGTCGACGTGGGTTTCGTGGACCTGCGGGCAGACGGCCGGCTCGTCCAGCTCGATCTGCTCTTCACGCCCCGCTACGCCCGCGATCCCGGCGCGGAGATCTCGCTCTACGAGATGGCCGGTCGGCGCGACGCGGCGGTCACCCTCGTCGACACCACGAACCTGCTCCGCTACAGCGTGGTGCAGGATTCCGGTGGGGCAGCCCTCGGCGCCGCCGCCGGAACCCTCCGGACCCGCAACAACGTCGCCGTGTCCGCCTCCTACATGTTCGCCGCACCGCCCCCGGACGTGACCTCCGTGGACGTCTACCTCAACGACCGGCTGATCGTCGACGATGCGCCGATCATCCGCTGACGGCAGCCGCGTACCCCGGTCCGGTGCTCGCCGCGTGGCCCTTCCGGCTCTCGTGGTCGCCGCCGGCTGCGTCCTCGGGTACATGCTCCTCGGCGTCGGGGATCCGCCCGCGCTCGGCGCGGCCCCCGTTCCGGCCCGTGCCACGCCGCCGGCGGCGGCAGCGGTCGCGCCCGCGCCTGGCTTCCCCTCCGGGGCGCCGGGAGCACCCGAAGCGCCGGGAGCTCCGGGAGCTCCCGGATCCGTTCCCGACTCGCAGATCGCCGGATCGGTGCGCGGACTGGACACCGCCGGATCGACGCAGCCCATCGACCTGAGCGACGCCGTGCGGCCACTGCGCACGGAGGAACGCCGCGGGGGCGGGCTGACCGTCACGATCAGCGCGGACGTCCTGTTCGACTTCGACTCCGACGACCTGACCGACGCCGCCCGGGCGGAGATCGCCCGACTCGCCGGGCAGGTGCCGCCCGCAGCCGGGACGGTCACTGTCCTGGGGCATACGGACGGCCTCGGCACCCCGGCCTACAACGTGATCCTCTCCCAGCGCCGCGCCGACGCCGTGGCGGGCCTGCTCCGCCCCGCCGTCCCGGACGGGACGCGAGTCTCGGCGACGGGCCGCGGCGGCGCCGACCCGGTGGTGCCGAACACCCGGGCCGACGGGTCGGACGACCCAGCCGGGCGCGCGCTCAACCGCCGGGTGGAGGTCAGCTTCCCCGCGGGATGACGGCAGCACACCGGCGTTTGACATCCGCATCGACAACCGTTTTCATTTTTCCACGCTTCCCGTCCTGCCCCGATCCGGCCCGCCTCGCCCCGGCCTGCCTCGACGTCACCGCATGCCCACTCCCGGGGCACGCCCGGTCCTGGTGGTCACGGTCGCGGCACTCGCCGCGGTCCTGGCCGGCTGCGGTGGCTCGGATGCGGGCGAGGGGGCCGGCGGTGACGGCGCCGCCCCACGGGTCGTCGCGACGACGACCTACGCCGCGGATTTCGCCCGTGCCGTGGGGGGTGACGGTGTCCAGGTCACCCAGATCCTCCGGCCGGGGGTCGACCCGCACGACTACGAGCCCTCTCCCGCCGACCTGGAGGCACTCGCGGAGGCGGATCTGCTGATCGAGAACGGCGTCGGGCTGGAGAGCTGGCTGGACGACGCGATCTCGGCCAGCGGCTTCGACGGCACCGAGATCGTCATGGCCGACAGGGTGACGATCCGGCACCGCGAGGACGGCGGCGCGGAGCACGACGAGTCCGACGAGCACGGCGACGAGGAGGGCGACCCGCACATCTGGCACGACCCGCGCAACGCCAAGATCATGGCTACCAACATCCAGATCGGGCTCGCCACGGTCGATCCGGAGAGCGCGGCCGAGTACCAGGCCAACCTCGAGAGCTACTCCGCCGAGCTGGACGAGCTCGACCGCTACACCGAGCAGCAGATCAACACGATTCCGAGCGACCGCCGCAAGCTCGTCACCAACCACGACTCGTTCGGCTACTACGTGGAGCGGTACGACCTCGAGTTCGTCGGCTCGATCATCCCCAGCTTCGACACCGCGGCCGAGCTGTCGGGGCGTGCCATCGACGACATCGTCGAGAAGATCCGGTCGTCCGGCACGGTGGCGGTGTTCTCCGAGTCGTCTCTTCCGCCACGAACCGCGCAGACCATCGGCAGTGAGGCGGGCGTACGCGTGGTGGCCGGCGAGGAGGCGCTCTACGCCGACACCCTCGGGCCGGCCGGGTCGGCCGGCGCCACCTACCTCACGGCGGAGCGCCACAACACGGACACCATCGTCGGCGCCCTCCGGTGAGGAGAAGAGCTATGAACCGGTGTCGACCGTGACCGCCCCCACGCCGGCCTCCTGCCTGACCGCGCCGGGCGCCGCAGGCGGGTCGCCGGCGCCAGCCATCGCGCTCCCTGACCAGGCCGCCGCGGCCCCCGCGGCCGAGGTAGCTCCCGCGCCGTCCGGATATGCCGCTGACGAGGAGGCCTCGCCCGGCATCGCGGTCTCGTTCGACAACGCAGCCATCGCCTACGGCCGCGCCACGGTGCTCCGTGGGGTCCACGGCGTGTTGCCCGCCGGTGGCACCCTGGCCCTCATCGGGCCGAACGGAGCCGGCAAGTCGACCCTGATCAAGGCCGTCCTCGGCCTGGTCCCGGTGGCGGTCGGCTCGATCACGGTGCTCGACCGGGCACCCGCCGCGGCCCGCCGCGATGTCGCCTACGTCCCTCAGGCCGACACCCTCGACCGGGACTTCCCGATCTCGGTCGGCCAGATCGTCCTCATGGGCCGCTACCGCCGCATCGGTTGGTGCCGTCGCCCGGGGCGGGCCGACCGGGCCACGGCACTGGCCGCGCTGGAAGCGGTCGGCCTGGCCGAACGCGCCCGGGACCGCTTCGGCACCCTCTCCGGCGGGCAGCGCCAGCGCGTCCTGCTCGCCCGCGCGATCGCGGCCGAGCCCCGGCTGCTGCTGTTGGACGAGCCCTTCAACGGCGTGGACGTCGTCTCCCAGGACGCGCTGCTCGCCGCGCTCGCCACCGTCGCCGAGAGCGGCACGGCGACCGTCGTCTCCACCCACGACCTGGCACTGGCCCAGGTCATCAGCGACCAGGTGTGCGTGCTCAACGGCCGCCAGATCGCCTTCGGCCCGGCCGCCCATGCCCTCGCGCCTGAGCCACTGCGGGCCGCCTACGGGGGTGCCGCAGTGGAGATCGGCGGGCAGAGCGTCATCCTGACCCGACCGTGACCGACCTGCTCATCACGCCGTTCGAGCATCCGTTCATGACCCGGGCGCTGATCGAGATCGTGATCCTCGGTGCGCTCAGTGCCGCGGTCGGTGTCCTGGTGATGCTGCGCCGGCTGGCCTTCCTCACCGACGCGCTGACCCACGCCGTCTTTCCGGGAGTCGTGGTCGGCTTCATGATCGGCGGAACTGACGGGATCGTCCCCGGAGCGCTGCTGGTGGCGGGCCTCGCCGCGGCCGGTTTCACGGCGCTGGCCTCGACCCGGCGGATCAGCGAGGACGCGGCCATGGCGATGCTGCTCACCGGCTGCTTCGCGGTCGGCGTCGTCCTCGTGTCACGGCGGGAGTCCTACACCGCCGACCTGACCGGCTTCCTGTTCGGTCGTCTGCTCACCGTCAACACCACCGACATCACCGTGACCGCGGTGACGGCCGCCGTCGCCGGCACGGTGCTGCTGCTCGCCCGCAAGGAACTGCTGCTGCGGGCGTTCGACCCGCAGGGGGCGCACGCGGCCGGCTACCCGGTGTGGCTGCTCGATCTCGTGCTCAACCTGGTGATCGCGATGGTCGTCGTGGCCGCGGTCCGTGCGGTCGGGACGGTGCTGGTCATCGCCCTGGTGGTGATCCCCGCGGCGGCGGCCCGCCTGCTCACCGGCCGGCTGACGAGCGTGCTGGTCGTCGCGGTCCTGCTCGGGCCACTCAGCGGCTGGCTCGGGCTGGTCATCAGCTACGACGCGTCCGTGCACCATGACGTGCGGCTGGCCGCCGGGGCCGCGGTCGTCCTCGTGCTGGTCTCGATCTACGGTCTCGTGCTCGCCGGCAGCGCGCTGCGGTCCTGGGCGGCGCGGTCCCGGGCGGCGCGGAGACGCACTCGGGCCGGCTCCGGGGGTGCCGAAGGCCCCGGGCGTCCACGGGCCGTCGGCGGGCCTCGGGAACTGTCGCGGGAGGCCGTCTGATGGCGCTGCTGGACTCGCTGGGTGACAGCTACACCCGGCGGGCGCTGGTGGAGATCGTGATCATCGGAGCGCTCTGTGGCGCCGTCGGTGTGCATGTCGTGCTGCGCCGGCTCAGTTTCCTCACCATGGCGATGACCCATGCCACCTTCCCCGGCGTGGTGGTCGCCTCGCTGCTCGGGGTGAACCTGGTGCTGGGGGCCGGGCTGTTCGGCGTCCTGGTCGTCGCCGCCGTCACCACGATCAGCGGAGTGTCGGGGGCGGCCGGGAACTCCGGCGGCGTGGGCGGTGCGGGAGCCGGGCGCGGAGGTTCCGGGGGCGGCCGGGACGTCAGCACCGTCACCGGTGTCGTGCTCTCCGGCGGCTTCGCCCTCGGCGTGGCCCTCATGTCGGCTCAGGACGGGTCCAACCGCGACCTCAGCGCCTTCCTCGTCGGCTCGATCCTGACCGTGCAGCCGACCGATCTCGTGGTCAGCGCCGTCACGGCCCTCGTCGTGCTCGCCGTGCTCGTCGCACTGCGCAAGGAGCTCCTGCTCGCCGCCTTCGACCCGACCGCGCTGACCGCCGCCGGCTACCCCTCCAGACGGCTCGGCCTCGTGCTGTTGCTGCTCGTCGAGGCGGCCGTGGTGACCTCGCTGCCCGCGGTCGGCACGATCATGGCGGTGGCCCTGATCGTCGGGCCCGCGGCCACCGCCCGCGTGTGGTGCTCGCGCATTCCCACGATGACGGCGGTCTCGGTCGCGGTGGCGATCACCTGTGGCGTCGGCGGCCTCGCCGTCAGCGAGCAGTGGGACGTCGCCGCCGGTGGCGCGATCGTGCTGACCGTCGCCACGGCACTGGTCAGCTCCCTCGTCCTGGCCCCGCTCGTCGGGCGGTCCCGGCGCGGCGCGCCCGGCGGTGGGCGGGCCCGCTCCGTCCCGGCGGTGGCCGTCACCCACCAGGGGTGAGCCCACGCGCGTGGCACACCGCCGGACCAAAAACGTTCGACAGCGCATCTACCCTGGTGCCATGGAGTTCGCCCAGTCCGACAAGCTCGCTGACGTCTGCTACGACGTCCGGGGTCCCATCCTCGACGAAGCGACCCGGCTGGAGGCCGCAGGCCAGCGCATCCTGAAGCTGAACATCGGCAACCCCGCCCCGTTCGGTTTCTCCGCGCCGCCGTCGGTCCTCGCGTCCGTCGTCGACAACCTGGCGTCGGCACAGGGCTACAGCGACTCCAAGGGCCTGCTCCCGGCACGCGAGGCCGTCGTGCGCTACTCGGCCGGCAAGGGCCTGGCCGCCATCGGCCCCGACGACGTGTACCTCGGCAACGGCGTGTCCGAGCTGATCACCATGTCGTTGCAGGCGCTGCTGAACAACGGCGACGAGGTGCTGCTCCCGGCGCCCGACTACCCGCTGTGGACGGCGGTGGTCTGCCTGTCCGGCGGGCGCCCCGTCCACTACCGGTGCGACGAGTCCGCCGGGTGGAACCCGGATCTCGACGACCTCACCAGCAAGATCACGCCCCGCACCCGCGCCATCGTGATCATCAACCCGAACAACCCCACCGGGGCGGTGTACGACCGCCCCGTGCTCGAGGATCTGATCGAGATCGCCCGCCGACACAACCTGATGCTGTTCTCGGACGAGATCTACGACCGGATCCTGTACGACGACGTGGAGCACCATTCCACCGCCGCCCTCGCTCCGGACCTGTTCTGCGTGACCTTCAACGGCCTGTCCAAGGCGTACCGGCTGGCCGGCTTCCGCTCCGGGTGGATGGTGCTGTCCGGCCCCCGCCAGCATGCCTCCAGCTACATCGAGGGTCTGAACATCCTGGCGAACATGCGGCTGTGTGCGAACGTGCCCGGCCAGTTCGCGCTGCAGGCCGCACTCGCCGAGGGCGGCGGCGCCGGCGATCTCGTGCTGCCCGGCGGGCGGCTGCGCGAGCAGCGCGACACGGTGGTGAAGCTCCTCAACGACATCCCCGGGGTCTCCTGCGTGCCTCCGCGCGGTGCGTTGTACGCGTTTCCCCGCATCGACCCAGCTCTGTACCCGATCGACAATGATGAACGCTTCGTCCTCGATCTGCTACGGAAAGAGAAGATCCTCCTGGTCCAGGGCACCGGCTTCAACTGGCCGAACCCGGATCACGTGCGGATCGTGACACTTCCGTGCGTCGACGATCTGACGGACGCCATCGGTCGCATCGGGCGTTTCCTCGGCGCCTACGCTCGCATCTGAGCGCCTTGGGCCGGAGTTGTCCGGTGGCGGACGATCGCGGCGGTGTCCACAAGGACCACGCCCTGTGGATAGAACCTGTGGACAGTTGGTGGACGAATCGCGCGCTCTGGTCGCGCCGGCAGATGCCGGCGAAGCCACGGAGGCAGCCGGAGTAGACGCAGCGGCCGGGCCTTTGGGCACACGTGAAACAACGGCGGGCACCGGGCGCCCCGGCCGGCCCTGGCCGCCCGGCCGCCGCCCTTCCGGCACCATGGCGGCGGCGCTCGGCGCCGCGGCGCTGGCCGTCGCCGTCCAGGCGGTCTTCTGGCAGTGTTTCCGGCAACCGCTCTGGTACGACGAGCTGTGGCGGCCGCACTTCGCCGGGGAGCCGGTGGCGACCTTCTGGTCGGAGCTCTCAGTCGCCAACACGCCGTCCGCCCTCGGGTCGATCGCGCTGCTCCGGCTGTGCGGCGAGGTGTTCGGATGGCATGCCTGGTCGCTGCGGCTGCCGTCCGCCGTGCCGCTTCTCGCCCTCGCTGCCGCCACCTGGCTGCTGGCCAGGCGACTGACCGGGCGGGGGGCGGCAGCCGGCGCTGTCCTCACCGTCACGCTGGCCGGCACCGTCGTCGACCTGGCTTCCCAGGTCAAGCCCTACACCCTGGACGCCACCTGCGCGGTCGCCGTGGTGATCGTGTGGATGAGCGAGCCGCCGTCCACCCGAGGGCTGGTCGCGCGCCGGATCGCCGCCGGGCTCCTCGCGGTCTTCTCACTGCCAGCGCTGTTCCTGATCGTCCCGCTGTTCGTCCACGACGCGGCCCGGCCGCTGTGGGCGCACCGCCGGCAACCCGGACGCCGGGCGCTCAGGGAGGCTGGTCGGGCGGCGGCCTGCGCGGCGCCGGCCGTCGTCGTCGCCGGCGTGCACGCGCTGCTGTTCGTGACGCACCAGTCGAGCCAGCGGGCCAGCACCTTCTGGGATGACCACTTCCTCGCCGGGCAGGGGCCGCTGGATGCCGTGCGGTTCCTGCTCGACCAACTCGCGGCGACGGCGGCGGGCGCCCCGCCGGGCATCGACCGCTACGACCCGAACCTCGTCCACCCGCTGACCGACTCGTCCGAGGCCCTGGTCGTCGCCCTCGGCGTCGCGGTCACGATCAGCTTCGTCGCCGGGGCGGTCACGCTCGGGCGGCGCCGGGACGGGCGGATACTTCTCGTCGCGACCGCCGGCGCCGAGCTCATGATCCTCACCGCGAGTGCCTGGCGTTACTGGCCGTTCGGGGCCGTCCGACCGAACACCTTCCTCGTTCCGTTGCTCACCGTCGTGGTGGCGGTCGGCGCCTCCACGCTCGCTCGTACTGTTCTCGCCCGTACTGTTCTCGCCCGCACCGCACTCGCCCGCACCGCACTCGCCCGCTCGGTTCCTGCCCGCGGCGCCCGGTCTCAGGGCGCCGGGCGCGGGGCCGAGGAGCCGGACCCACGGCGCCCTGGGCCGGTGTGGGTGCGGGCGCGGGGCGTGGCCGACCCGGTGGTCCTCGTTCTCGTCCCCGTTCTCCTGCTCACGGCCGTTGTGCCGGTGGCAGCGGCGACCGGGCTCCGGCCGTTGTGGGAGGAACGCACCAACCGCCGCCCGATCGACCTGATGGTGGATGCCACCGCGACCGCCCGAGACCTGTACCAGCCGGGCGACCTCGTACTGGTGGGCGGTCGCCTGGCCCGCGCGGGCTGGCTCTACGGGACGCGGCTCAGCCAGGACGGCGCCGTGTCCTCCGGTGCCCGGTCAGCCGCCGCCCGGGGGGCGGCAGGAGCGCGGCGGCCGCGGATCCCGGTCTCCGCCACGGTCTTCCTGACCGCGATCGGCGATGGGGGGGTCGGGCAGGCCCTCGACCTGCGGGCGCCGGGGCCGGGCGGCCGGGTGCTGCTGTTCGTCCTCGCGTACGACCGCCGGGGCACCGCCCGTGCGCTGGACGAGGCACGGGCGGCCGGCTGGTGCCCCGCCGAGACGCACGACTTCGAGCTCACCGGAACGCTGCGCGTCCTCACCCGATGCTTTGGCTGACGCACTGACGTGCGGACGCGGCCCGACCCGGGCGGTGGCCCGACGTGGTGTGGTGGTCCGCCCCGCGGCACCTGTCACCCCCCGGTAGGTGTCAGGAGCTTCCGCCCGAGTCCTGTCCCTGCTCGTCGTCCTGCGCGGGATCCGAGGCCGCGTCTGATACCGCGCCCGGGGCGGTGCCGGGAGCGACGTCGGTGGTGGAGGGCTCACCGGAGCGCAGGGGGACAGCCATCGGCAGCCCCGCGCGGGTGGCCAGAGCCTGCCACTGGCTGTCGCCGTCCGCCAGCGCCGTCCGGACCCGCGTCTGCAGTTCGGATACCGGGATCGGGGTTCCGTCGAAAAGCTGGAGGCAGGTGGCGGCCGCTGCCGCATAGCGCTCGACACCGCCGGCAAGCATCTGCTGGGCCTGCGCGTCCGGACCAGGCTGCAGCCGGGCGGCGCCTTGAGTCCCGCCCCCCAGCTGAACGCACTGGGGCTGCAGCGACGACCCGTCCTGGGCATCAAGAGCGGCCCGGACGGCCTGGATATTCGTGGCGATACTCGACCGCACCCCCTGGGTGGAGGTGTACCAGGTGGTCAGCTCGACGGTGGCCGCGTCGGCTGCCGGGACTGACGCGGCCGCGCTGCCGCCCGGGTCCGATCCGCTGGTCAGCACGCACCCGACCACCAGGACGGCCGCGCCGAGGGCCGCCACCCCGGTCACCGCCGGGGACAGGGGCGGCTCGGCGACCCGCCAGAACCCCGCCCGCGACCAGGCCTGACGCCCCGCCACCCGCCACCTCCGCACCGCTCGTCACCAGGACTGAACGCAAAGGGTACGGGACGGTATGTCATGGGCCCTCACGCGTCCCGCGCGCAGCCCAACCCGGGTGCGGACAGGTCACCTGGATGGGCCGGACCCGGACGGCGGCGGGCGGCACGGGCGAGGGAGACGAGGACCCGCCCGCTCCGAGGCCCGCCCGGGCACCGGTCAGGACGGCTGCCAGGCGCTCCCCGACGGGGCCGACCGTGGAGCACAGGCGTTTCTAGCAGTCCAGGAACTCCGGCTGCTGGTTGAGAACCTGTGCCCGCGACGACACGAAGGCCCGGTACTGCTCGCTGCCGACCGCGGCCGGTGGGAAGACGGCAACCCGGTGGCAGTTCTGGAATGCCAGTGCCACCCCGAAGTGCCGCTCCAGGGCGGTGCGGATGGAGGTGCTGGCCATCGCCCGGAGGAGCTGGCCGCGGGCCGCCTCGTCCGGCGGGGGGACCTGGTTGTCGGCGAACGCGACGCCTGGCGCGTGCCGTGCGCCCACCGGGAGACCCGCGCCCGCCAGGTCGCCCGCGCTCCCCGGGGACAGCTCCGCTACCAGCCCCTCGACCAGGTGGTAGGCGTATGGCAGCGAGGTACGGATGCAGGCGACGAACTCCTCATCCGTCATCCGGCCTGCGTTGGCGGCCGTGACGAGCTCGGGCGTGACTGTCAGGGACATCGGGATCCTCCTGCTGATGCGCGGGAAACGACGACATGTGGCGCCGGCTACGTCACGCACGGTCGCATGAAATGAAAACCGTTGTCAACACCACACGTGTGGTCCCAAGTGAGCAGTTCGCGCACACTCCAACCGGGCGAGGGAGATGAGAGAGTGGATGCCGTGGCGAAGGTGGAAGGCGACCAGGCGGGCGCCACGGACGACACGGACAACACGGATGGCCTGCTGGCGGGCCCGGACCGGCCCCTGAACGATGCGGGTACCCCCCCGCGCGGGCCAGGCAGGCGCACGGCGCCCGGCCGCGGCACCACCGTCCGCAACACTCGGCAGGGGGATGCGGTGTCGTCCGCGCTGGCGGCGACCAATGCCTTCACCAGCGCCCAGGATCTGCACGCCCGCCTGCGCCAGGAGGGCCAGTCGGTCGGCCTGACCACGGTCTACCGGCACCTGCAGATGCTTGCCGACCGCGGAGAGGTCGACGTCCTGCGGCGTGACGACGGGGAGACGGTGTACCGCCGCTGCACGACCGGAACGCATCATCACCACCTGGTGTGCCGACGCTGCGGCCACACCGTGGAGATCGCCGGGCCCGAGATCGAGGCCTGGACGTCAGCCGTGGCGAACGCGGAGGGCTTCACCGACGTCGTCCACACGGTCGAGATCTACGGCACGTGCGCGACGTGCGCCGCCGGCGGCGCGTAGCCGCCGGCGGCGCGGGAACGTGCGGCCGGAGCGGCCGGTGGGCCTCCGGCGGCTCCGGCCGTCAGGTGCCGGGCGAGCTCACCCGGCTCAGCGGCAGACGCTCCCGGCCCGCCCGAAATCGGGCCGGGAAAGGTCGAGGTCCAGAACGTTGTCGCGTCCGCTGATTCCCTTGAGGTCGATGACGCACTGCCGGCCGTTGGCGGTGTCGGTCACCGCGATGCGTTGCGGACCCGCGTACATCGCGCCGCTGTCCCAGGTTGGTTCACCGGTGCTGGTGAACACCGCGAACGACGAGATCGGATAGTTGCTCGAGGATCGCGCGTCACCACCGAAGATGAGGAACTTGACCCGGTCCCGGGCGGGCGTGTTCCCACCGTCCGTGATACGCCCGCCGATACGCGCCGTACCCGGATCGTTCAGCGTTGCGAGGGTGATGCGGCCAACCCAGGCGGAGTACGTCCAGCCGTTTGCGCGATGACCGAAGGCGTCGATGTAGAAACGGGAGTGGACGAACTCCTTGTCTCGGTCGACCTGCGGGTAGAACTCAAAGGAAAGACCCGCGGTACGGCTGCCCCAGCCCGTGTTGAGGGTCCCCCCGCGGACGAGGTCGGGCTGGCTGTCGCCCATGAAGTAGCCGTGTGGGAACAGCAGGCTGCGCCCGGCCGCGAAACGCGTGTAGGTCGCGTAGCTACCGCGCTCCTGGCAGGCGTTGAGGTAGGTGTCGCCGACGCCCGTTGCCTGGTTGAAGTTCTGGCAGGGCAGGTAGGGCTCCTGCGTCGAGCCGAGGACCAGGTCGACGCCGACGGCTCCGGAGATTGACACCGGATTGCCGTCCCGGTCGACGAGGCCCTCGAACGGGACGGCGACGCCGTTGCCTCGGCTCGGGTCGGCGGCGTACTGGGTGGTGTCGGCGGCCCAGGCCGGGCTGGGCCCGCTCAGGGCGAGAAAACCGCTCCCGGTGACGAGCACGAGGAAGGCGAGAATTCTTCGGCGGCGGGGCCGGGCCGCCGGCCCACGGTGGCGATGCCTTTTCGGCGCGGTTCGCGACACGACACTCCCGGATCGACAGGGGGATGCTTGTCCCGGATCCGGCGGCCGGCGTCCGATGCTTTCAGCGAAGTTCTTCTCGATTAGGACCGGCGCCGGACCTCGGCAGGGCACAGCAAACAGAACGGACGGGCAGCAGGACGAAAGGGATTGCCGGGGCACCGCGGGAAGAAGTTGCGGACAGCACGCACCGGCGGATGTTTCTGGCTTCCTGCGGGCCAAGGTACAACACAACAGATGCACCTGGCCCGACCGCGCCCGGACAATTACCTGAATGGGTGGGGCCGTCAGACCACACCCGCGCGCACCCTGGTGCCCGCCCGGCACCGACGGGGCGCCAGGCGGGTGTCAGTGAACCGTGGCGGAGCTCAGCCGGGCGCGGTGGCGGCGAGGCCGGTGCAGCCGCGCAGGCCGTTCCAGCGGTTCAGCGCCTCGGTGGCGGCGGCACCGGTCAGCGGGCGCGGCGCGCCGTCGACGATGCGGCCGGGCACCCAGTTGGCCGCGGTCACAGCCCGGCCCTGGAACGTCAGCTCCAGGACCCCGGTCTCGGTGTTGGGCCCGGAGCCCGAGGCGTAGAAGACGAAGTTCCCCAGCCCGTAGGCGACGTACACGCCGTCGGTGTTCCAGCCCGCGCCCTGAAGGACATGGGCGTGCCCGCCGACGAGGGCGTCGGCGCCGGCTGCGACGAGCGGTGCCACCAGGCTGGCCTGCGTCTCGCTCGGGCAGGTCTCCCGCTCGATGCCCCAGTGCAGGTAGACGATCACCGTGTCGACGGTCGGCCGGACCGCACGGATGGCCGAGGCCAGCCGCTCGACGTCCTTCGCCGAGGCCAGGCCCGGTTTGCCCGGGCCCGACGTCCAGGTCGCGGCGAGTTCGTCGTCGAGGACCTGGGTCGCGCCGAAGACCGCGATGCGCTGACCGTTGACGCTGGTCACGTACGGGGCGTATGCCTCCGTGTCGTCAGCGCCGATGCCGACGGTGGGGAAGGTCGCCGCCTCGGCGCTGCTCAGTGAGTCCGTGAGGCCGTCGAGGCCGTAGTCCATGCCGTGGTTGTTGGCCATGTTGACCACGTCGATCCCGGCCGCGCGCAGGGCGTTGAACGCCGTGGGGGGTGCCCGGAAGACAAAGGTCTTGGCGGCCGGTGTGCCACCGGTCGTCACCGCTGTCTCCAGATTGACAACAGCGAGATCGGCAGCGGTGAGGTTCTGTGCCATCGGCCCGATCGCGGTACCGGGATCGGACGCCAGCCGCTGACCCGCCGAACCCTCGAAATGCACGTCGCCACCGAACGCAATACGTACTGGATTTCCGGTCGGTCGACGAGGGCCGTTTCCAGCCACAGTCTGCTCGCTTTGTGCGGGTGATTGCGGCGCGGACGGGCGCGCGATCGGCCCGCCGGCGGCGGCCCGGGCCCGCCCCTGGCCCGCAGCGGCCGCTTCGTCGTCGCCACCGCCACCCATCAGGCCCAATGTCGCCAAGGCGACACAACTGACGACAGCGAGAAGTGACCCGGCCAGCAGCGGAGCGCCCCAGCTTTCCCGGAAACCACCGCGTGCCCGCGGGCGGCGGTCGGGATCACTCCCGGAGGTCGACCCGGGCCGGCCAGATCTGCGCCCACCGGCCATTTGTTCGACCCCCGCCCACGAAATTCCGATGACCGAAAGTCACACTACCTCGATGCCGCCCGCCTGGCCTGCTCCCTCCGTGCCGGCCCATCTTCCCGATCTCCACATCCCGATCTCCCGGAAGAACGGGTAAAACATCACCTGCGCCCGGCACGGCGGCAAAGAATGGCCGGATCCGCCCGCGGTGCGACAAGCGACGAGCAGGCGGGCGGCAGGCGGCAGGCGGGCGAGCGAGCGGCTGACGGCAGGCGCGCCGGGCACCGGGCACAGGGCGCCGGACACAGGGCGCCGGACACAGGGCGCCCGGCCAGACCGCTGCCAGCGGCGTACTACAGCGACAGCAGCGCCGGGGCCAGCTCACGCCACTGGCGGCGCGGCAGCCCGCGGCGGTCGAAGTCGAGGACCTGTACGGCGACCTGGTCGGCCCCGGCGTCCAGGTGTTCCTTGATCCGGCCGAGCAGGACGTCGACATCCCCCCACGGGACGATGGTGTCGACCAGGCGGTCCGATCCGGCACCGGCCAGGTCGTCGTCGGTGAAGCCGTAGCGGCGCAGGTTGTTCGTGTAGTTGGGCAGCCGCAGGTACGACCCGGTGTGCCGGCGTGCCAGCTCGCGGGCCTCCTCCGGGTCGGTGTGCAGGACGAACGCCTGCTCCGGCACCAGCAGTTTGCCGGCGCCGAGCAGCTCGCGGGCGTGCGCGGTGTGCTCCGGCGGCACGAAGTAGGTGTGTGCGCCGTCGGCACGGTCCCGGGCGAGGCCGAGCATCTTCGGCCCGAGGGCGGCCAGCACCCGCGGCTGGGTGCCCGCCGGCGGCACGGCCCGGTACTGCTCCGCGGCCATCCGGTCCATCTCGTCGAGGTAGGCCCGCATCTGGGCAAGGGGCCGGGAGTAGACAGCGCCGCGGATGTGCATCAGCTCCGCGTGTGAGACGCCGAGGCCGAGCAGGAAACGCCCCGGGTGGGCCTCGGCGAGCGCGAGCTGACCGGCGGCCATCGTCAGCGGGTTGCGGGCGAGGATCTGCGCGATGCCGGTGGCGATGGTCATCCGCGACGTCACACCGAGCATGAGCCCGGCGGTCACCAGGACCTCGCGGCCCTTGACCTCACCGGTCCACAGGGTGGAATAGCCGAGCTCGTCCAGTTCGGCGACGGCCTCGCGGACCGTCCCGGCCGGCGAGAAGTCGAACTGGCCGCTCCAGATGCCGACCTTGCCGAGCACGGCTCCGACCGGCGGCCGGGCGGGTGCCTCGAACGGCTCCGGCGGGGTGGGAGCGGCGGAGGAGCCGGGGCTGCTGGCGGCGTGGCGCGCGTGGTCACTCACGCGGGTCACCGTACCGAGGGGGCCATCGGTCACTGGCCGCAACCGTCCGACTACGCCGACATCGTCTCGCCAGGTTGCCTCCGCGGGAGCGAGGGCTATGTTTGCCAGTGTGACGGAGCTGGTGCAGCTGCTCACCCCGGACGGCCGGCGGACGACCCCGGCATCCGCATCCGGTCCCGAGGCTGAGTACCAGGCCTACGTGGCCGATGTGACCGACGACGACCTGGTCGGCCTGTTGCGGGACATGACGATCGTCCGCCGCCTCGATGACGAGGGCACCGCCCTGCAACGCCAGGGCGAGCTGTCTCTGTGGGCGAGCCTGCGCGGCCAGGAGGCCGCGCAGATCGGTTCGGGCCGGGCCCTCGGCCCCGACGACATGGCGTTCCCGTCGTACCGGGAGCACGGTGTCGCCTGGTGCCGGGGGGTCGACCCGCTGAATGTGTTCGGCCTGTTCCGGGGATCCTCGCTCGGCGGGTGGGATCCCCAGGAGCACGGTTTCGCCCTCTACGCCATCGTCGTCGGCTCGCAGACCCTGCATGCCACCGGCTACGCCATGGGGGTCACCCGCGACCATGGCGAGGGCGCGGTCATCTCCTACTTCGGCGACGGGGCGTCCAGCGAGGGGGATGTGAGCGAGGCCTTCGGCTGGGCGAGTGTGTTCTCCGCGCCGCTGGTCTTCTTCTGCCAGAACAACCAGTGGGCGATCTCGGAGCCGTACCGGCGGCAGAGCCGGGTCCCGGTCTACCAGCGCGCCCGCGGGTTCGGTTTCCCGAGCGTGCGGGTCGACGGCAACGACGTCCTCGCCACGCTGGCGGTGACCCGGTGGGCGCTGCGGCAGGCCCGCGCCGGGGCAGGCCCGGTGCTGGTGGAGGCGCTCACCTATCGGATCAATCCGCACACGACCGCCGACGACCCGTCCCGCTACCGCCCCGCGGACGAGCTTTCCACCTGGCGCCGCCGTGATCCGCTCGACCGGCTGCGGACGTACCTGCGGGCGCGGGACGTCCTCACCGACGAGCGGGAGTCGAGCATCGCCGCCGAGGCGGACGCCATCGCGGCGGACCTGCGGGCCCGCTGCCTCGCGCTCCCCGACCCGCCCGAGAACTCCGTCTTCGATCATGTTCAGGTGACCGAGAACAGTCTGGTCGCCACCGAGCGCGCCGCGTACGCGGATCTCCGGGGAGCGTTGCTGTGACGACCAGTGAGATGGCGACGGGGCCAGCCGCGGACGCACCGGCGAACACCGCCAGGCAGGTCGCTGTGGACGCGGCTGTGGACGCGGACCCCCGACCGGCCGGCACTGCCGGCTCCCTGGGCCGCGACAGGGCGGGCGGTGGCACGGCGGCCGGCAACGTCACGGCCCCGGGGCACCGGGCGGCGGCAGCCACGGTCGACGGCAGCGGCACCGCGGCGGAGGACAGCGCCCGCCGGACACTGACCCTCGCCAAGGCGCTGAACACCGGGCTGCTCGCCGCCATGCAGGCCGACCCGAAGACCGTGATCATGGGTGAGGACGTCGGAAAGCTCGGCGGTGTCTTCCGCATCACCGACGGGCTGCAGGAGCTGTTCGGCGAGGAGCGGGTGATCGACACGCCGCTCGCCGAGTCGGCCATCGTCGGCACCGCCATCGGGCTCGCCATGCGTGGCTTCCGGCCGGTCTGCGAGATCCAGTTCGACGGGTTCGTCTACCCGGCGTTCGACCAGATCGTCAGCCAGCTCGCGAAGATGCACTACCGCTCGGCCGGCCGGGTCCGGCTGCCGGTGACGATCCGGATCCCCTACGGCGGCGGCATCGGCGCGGTCGAGCACCACAGCGAGTCGCCCGAGGCCTACTTCTGTCACACCGCCGGGCTGCGTGTCGTCACCTGTTCCAATCCGGCCGACGCACACCTGATGATCCAGCAGGCGGTGGCCTCGGACGATCCGGTGATCTTCCTGGAGCCCAAGCGCCGCTACTGGGAGAAGGGCGAGGTCGACACGACCCCGCTTGCCGACCTCCCGGCCGATCTGCGTACCGGCCTGCACAGCGCGCGAGTGGTCCGGCCGGGCGAGGACGCCACCGTGGTCGCCTACGGCCCGATGGTCCGCACCTGCCTGGACGCCGCCGAGGTCGCCGCCGCGGAGGACGGCCGATCGCTGGAGGTGATCGACCTGCGCTCGCTGTCACCGCTCGACCTCGACCCGGTGATCGAGTCGACCCGCCGCACCGGCCGGCTCGTGGCGGTCCACGAGGCGCCGTCGAACGTGTCGCTGTCGTCGGAGATCGCCGCCCGCGTCACCGAGCAGGCCTTTTACCACCTGGAAGCACCGGTGCTCCGGGTGACCGGCTTCGACACGCCCTACCCTCCCGCCCGGCTGGAGGACCACTACCTCCCTGACGTCGACCGGATCCTCGATGCCGTCGACCGATCGTTCGGCTACTGAGGAGACTGCGGTGTCCCATCGACAGTTCCGTCTACCCGACCTGGGCGAGGGCCTGACCGAGGCGGAGATCGTCCGCTGGCTGGTGGACGTCGGCGAGGCCGTGACCGTGAACCAGCCGCTGGTGGAGGTCGAGACGGCGAAGGCCGTCGTGGAGATCCCGTCACCGTTCGCCGGGGTGCTCGTCGAGCGGCACGGCGAGCCCGGTGCCGAGCTCGCGGTCGGCGCACCGCTGCTCACCATCGACGCTGTCGGTGACGAGCCGCCGGGCGGCACCGCCGCATCGCCCCCGCCAGCCGGGGAACCCCACAGCGGAGCTGCCGGAGCTGCCGGAGCTGCCTCGCTGCCGGCGTCGCGCGCCGGAGAGACCATGGACGGAGTACCCGAAGTCGCCCCCGACGGCGTCCCCGCGGGCGCTGCGGGGGGCCCTGCCGGGGGAACCGACGCCGACCGGGCTGATTCCGCCGGCCGGCCGTCGATGGCGGCCGGCCGCACGCCGATGCTCGTCGGGTACGGGCCGCGCAGCGGCGAGACCGGGCGCCGGCGCCGGCGCCGCGTCCAGGGCGGCCCGCCGACCGCGCCGACCGCCACCGCGCCGACCGCCACCGCGCCGACCGCGACCGCGCCGACCAGCACGGTTCCCCGCCCGGGCCGCGTGGCGGCGAAGCCACCGGTGCGCAAGCTCGCGCGTGACCTGGGGGTGGACCTCTCCAGTCTGGCCGGCACCGGCCCGGCGGGCACGATCAGCCGGGCGGACGTCGAGGCAGCCGCAGGCCCCGCCCCGGCCACCGCCCCACTCCTGCCGGCCCGGGAAGTTCCGGCGGCACCCGCCATCTCCCCTGCGCACTCAGTCCCCCCGGCACACTCCGTCCCCCCGGCGGCCGCTCGGCAGGTGCCGGGCGCCGTCCCGGAGGACGCCCGTTTCGACGAGGCGTCCCGGAGCTGGCGGGTGCCGGTCACGGGAGTTCGGCGCACGATGGCGCGGGCGATGGTCGCGAGCATGTTCACGGCGCCGCACGCCACCGAGTTCCTCAGTGTCGACGTCACCGAGACGATGGCGGCGAAGGAGCGGATCGCGGCCCTGCCGGACTTCGCCGGCGTGCGGGTGACTCCGCTGCTGCTGGTGGCGAAGGCACTGCTGACCGCCGTTCGGCGACACCCGATGATCAACGCGTCCTGGGTCGGCGACACGTCCGGCGACGATGCCGAGATCCGCGTGAAGGAGCAGGTGAACCTCGGGATCGCGGTGGCGGGGCCGCGGGGCCTGGTCGTCCCGAACATCCCCGCGGCGGGGGCACTCGACCTGGTCGGGCTCGCCCGCGCGCTGCAGGGGCTGACCGAGGCCGCGCGGGCGGACCGGCTGCGCCCGGCGGACCTCTCCGGCGGCACGATCACCATCACCAATGTCGGCGTCTTCGGTGTCGACACCGGCGCACCGGTGATCAACCCGGGCGAGGCGGCGATCCTGGCACTCGGCGCGATCAAGCCGGCCCCCTGGGTGCACGACGGCGAGCTCGCGGTGCGCACGGTGGCCCAGCTCGCCCTCTCGTTCGACCACCGGGTGGTGGACGGCGAGCTGGGCTCGGCGGTCCTCGCCGATGTCGGGGCGGTCCTCGCCGACCCCGTGGTCGCCCTCGCCTGGAACTGAGCCCGACGCGCTGGTCAGGCCAGGTACGCCACGATGCGCCGGATCTCCGCACTTCGCCGCATACACCCCCGAGGGAACAACGGACACATAGGGGTGCACAACGGAGAGAGGTGTCCAGCCTGGTACGGTTGCGCCTCACACCCGGCACCCGGCTCGACTTCCGCCACGAAGAGGTGAACGCATGACGCGCGTGGAGGCTCTGCAGGCCGCCGACGAGTTCGTCGCGAAGGTACTGACCTCCGCCAGCACCAGCGGCCGGTTCAACGGGGCGCTCAACCTGGCCGAGCGGGTGGACCTGACCCTGCGGGTCGCCCGGTTCCTGCTGGAGGGCCAGTCGTCCACCGAGGCCGACGACATTCTCAAGCGTGACATGCGCAACGAGCTCGACCAGGCTTTCCCCCCGCTGCGCACCACCTGAGCCCGGTCGGCGCCCGTCCGCACGTCACACCTACGCGCCTGCTCCCGGCCGGCCGTCCTCCGCCCGGAGCAGGCAGGCCGCCCCACTGCGCGCGCAGCACAGGCAGGTGCGGCAGGCAGGTGCAGTGCAGCGGGTGCAGCTCAGCGCGAGCGCAGCCTGCGCTGGCTTCGGGGCCGCTCGTCCAGGTGCACGTCGGTGCGCGTCTCGCGGACGGACGGGGCGGGGCTGCTGCCACTGCCCGACTCAGGGCGGACGGGGTCATAGTGCGTCGGGGCCTCGACCTGCATGGACGGGTCCACCAGCACGGTGTCGTCGACACTGACCGGCGGCGGCGTGCCGTGGTCGATGGACTCCTCGACGATCCGGCGGCGCCACTGGTCGCGGTAGAGCGTGACGCCCAGCCCCACCAGACTGACGATCATGAGAATGACCCCGACAGCGGTGAGGTCGAGGCCGGACGGATCGGCACGGACGGCGAACGCGAGCACGGCGCCGAAAGCGAGAAGCAGAAGGCTCAGCAGAGTTCCCATTGGCTCCGTCTACCCCTGATCGCCCACGATACAACCACGCTGCGCACATTCAGCGCCCGACGGACACCCTGGGCGTCTTCGGTCTCGTGCGGCAGCTGCTACGTCCATCGAGGCCAGCGGGGTCGCAGTGCGCTCCGGGCGGGCCGGGTGCGCCAGCGGGAAATCCGCGCGGGGTGACCGGCACGCTCGCCGGCCACCCCGCGCGGATCCCACTGCGTCAGAAGGCTTCTTCGGGTAGCTCCATCAGCCCGAGGCCGGTGCCTTCCAGCACCGTGCGGCGGGCCTGCAGCTCCGGCAGGACGTTGGCGGCGAACCAGCGGGCCGCCGCGATCTTGCCGGTGTAGAAGGCCTGGTCCCGCCCGGTCGCGGAGCCGTCGGCCTGGGCCTGCAGTGCCGCCTCGGCGCCGCGCAGCAGCAGCCAGCCGATGACGACGTCGCCGAGGCTCATCAGCAGCCGGGTGGTGTTCAGCCCGACCCGGTAGACCTGCCTGCTGTTCTCGGCGCCGGCGGTGAGGAAGCCGACCATGGCTCCGACCATCGCCTGGCACTCCTCCAGGGCCTTGCCCAGCGCCTCCCGCTCGCCGCGCAGCGCGCCGTTGCCCGCCTCGCCCTTGGCGAACTCCTGGATCTGCCCGAGCAGGGTTGTCAGCGCCCGCCCCTTGTCCCGGACGATCTTCCGGAAGAACAGGTCCTGGCCCTGGATGGACGTCGTGCCCTCGTACAGGGTGTCGATCTTCGCGTCGCGGATGTACTGCTCGATCGGATAGTCCTGCAGGTAGCCGGAGCCGCCGAAGACCTGCAGCGAGCTCGCGAGCAGCTCGTAGGACCGTTCCGAGCCGACGCCCTTGACGATCGGAAGCAGCAGGTCGTTCATCCGCTCGGCGTCCTCGTCCGCCTCGCCGCGGGCCGCGGCCAGGGCGACGGCGTCCTGGAAGGTCGCCGTGTAGAGCACGAGGGCGCGCATCCCCTCGGCGTACGCCTTCTGCGCCATGAGCATCCGGCGGACGTCCGGGTGGTTGATGATCGTTACGCGCGGTGCGGTCTTGTCCGAGGCCCGGGTGAGATCCGCGCCCTGCACGCGCCCGCGGGCGAACTCCAGCGCGTTGAGGTAGCCGGTGGACAGGGTGGCGATGGCCTTCGTCCCGACCATCATCCGGGCGTACTCGATGACCCGGAACATCTGGGCGATGCCGTCGTGGACGTCGCCGACCAGCCAGCCGACGGCCGGCTCGCGCTCACCGAACCGCAGCTCGCAGGTGGTCGAGACCTTCAGTCCCATCTTCTTCTCGAGGTTGGTGACGTAGACGCCGTTGCGGGCGCCGGGCTCGCCGGTCTCCGGGTCGGGCATGTACTTCGGCAACACGAACATCGACAGGCCCTTGGTGCCCGGTCCGTGACCCTCCGGACGGGCGAGCACCAGGTGGAAGATGTTCTCGGGGATGTCCCAGTCGCCGCTGGTGATGAAGCGCTTGACGCCCTCGATGTGCCAGGTCCCATCCGGCTGCGCGACGGCGCGCGCCCGGCCGGCGCCGACGTCCGAGCCGGCGTCCGGCTCGGTCAGCACCATGGTCGCGCCCCACTGGCGCTCGATGGCCCAGTGCGCGAGCTTCTTCTGCCACTCGGTGCCGACGTTCTCGAGGATGGCGGCGAAGGTCGGGCCGGCCATGTACATGAACACGGCCGGGTTCGCGCCGAGCAGCAGCTCGGACGCCGCCCAGGCGATGGTCGGCGGGGCACCCATGCCGCCGAGGTGCGCCGGCAGGTACAGCCGCCACCACTCGCCCTCCTGCGCCGCGGCGTAGGAGCGGTGGAAGGACTCGGGCAGCGTGACGGTGCCGGTGTCCGGGTCCAGCGTCGGCGGGTGGCGGTCCGCGTCGACGAACGACTCGGCGACCGGCCCGGTGGCGACTCGCTCGAGCTCGGCAAGCACCTCGTGGGCGGTATCGCGGTCCATCTCCGCGAAGGGCCCGGTCCCGAGCGTCCGGTCCACGCCGAACACCTCGAACAGGTTGAACTCGATGTCGCGAAGGTTGCTCCGGTAGTGCCCCATGGACGGTTCCTCCCCTCCGACCCACCGTGCGGTGCTCGGTGGCGCGGGCGTAGTTACTCGCTGGTAGGTGATGCCCATGCTACTCGCGAGTAACCAAGAAGGGGAGAGATCTCCGGACGAATGCCACACCGGTCAGGAGTGCACGCAAAGCACACGGAGTCAGCAATGTCCGGCACGTCTAGTCTTGCGACCATGACGGAGGGCGGTGCGAGGGCCACTGCGGGCGCAGACGAGCCCGGCGGACCAGACAGTCCCGACCGGCCCGACGGGCCCCGCGACGGCGCCACGCAGGACATCCGGCTCGCGATCGTGATGACCGGCGGCGCCAGCCTCGCGGTGTGGATGGGCGGCGTCGCACGCGAGATCAACCTCGCCACCGCCGCCCGGGCAGGTCACGCCCGCGGCTGGTCCGCCACCGACGCCGCCGTCGCCGGGCGCTGGGCCGCGCTGCTGGCCGCGCTGGACGTCGAGATCTCGGTGGACGTCCTCGCCGGGGCCTCCGCCGGCGGCATCAACGTGGCCCTGCTCGGGTACGCGAACGCCCACGACACCGACCTCGGGCCCCTGCACGACCTGTGGATCACGCTGGGTTCCCTGCGCGAGCTGATGCGGCGGCCGGACGGGCGGCGCTTCCCCTCCCTGCTGCGCGGGGACGAGGTCCTGCTCCCGGCGTTGCGCCGCGGGCTGCACAGCATCGCCCCGCGGGCCGGTACCGCGCGCACGATCCGTCCGACCTCGGTGTTCATCACCACGACCATCCTGGGTGGGGAATCCAGCCGCTGGTCGGACGACCTCGGCGGCATCATCCGCGACCGTGACCACCGCGGCCTGTTCGTCTTCGGCGAGGACGACCTGACCGACCCCGAGGCGGCCGCCCGCCTGGCACTGGCAGCCCGGGCCAGCGCGGCGTTCCCCGGCGCCTTCGAACCGGCGTACGTCCCGGTGCGCAACTCCCCGGACGCCGACCATCCGGACATGGCCGACTACGTGAACGCGGCCGGTGACTTCTACGGCTCCGACGGGGGCATCCTGGTGAACCGCCCGATCGGGCCGGCGATCCAGGAGGTCTTCGAGCGGCCCGCGCGCGGCCGGCAGGTCCGCCGCGTCCTCGCCTACGTCGTGCCCGCGCCGAACCCGCCCGAGGGCGCACCGGAGAACGCCGCGGGGAACCCGACGGGGAACCCGGCAGCGGACCACGGCCCCGGGCAGCGCCCTGGCCTCCCCGCGGCCACCGAGACACTGCTCGGCGCGCTCGACGCCGCACTGAACCAGTCGATCTCGGTCGACCTTCGGCGCATCCGAGAGCACAACGAGGCCGTCCGCGGCCTGCGCGCGACCCGGCGGGCGCTGTTCCGGCTCGCGCCGGCCGGCGGGCCGCGGCTGACCGACCAGGACATCTACGAGGCGTACCGCGGGCGGGAGGCGGAACGCGCCGCGGATGCCGTGCTGGAGGTCTTCGACCGGATCGTCGTCGACGCGGCGGCCGGCCCGGCGCCGCTGGACACCGTTCCCGCCGACGCCGCGGAGCTGCTGGCGTCGGCCGGCGGCCGCATGGAGCTGCGCGTCGCCGCCGTGCGCGCCGCGCTGGCACAGTTTCCCGACGAGCTGCCCGGCCAGGCCGACACCGGTGAGCTGTGGCGGCTGGGGCGTCCCGCGGTCGACGCGGCCAAGGGCATCCTGATCGCAATGATCAACGAGGGCTACGTGCTGGCGACGGACCCGCGTGACCGCAGAGCGCTGGCGCACCTGGCCCGGGGGATCCACGGGGCCGTGGTCGCGCCCCGCGAGCAGGCCGGGGCCCACCTGCTGCCGCTCCCGTCGACCCCGGCGAACCGGGGGGCGTTCACGATCGTCCGCCACACGCTGACCGACCTGGCAGGCGCGCCGTCCGACGCGGTGGTCGCCGAGGCAGCCCGGCGCTGGCTGCGCGGGGTGGGCGACGCCGAGACCAGCCAGACCGATCTCACCCTCGCCTGGACCACGCTGGGTTCACTGACCGAGAACCTGCGCGACCTGCTCGGCCGCATCGTGGCGCGCTCACCGGACAGCGCCCTCGGCCGGTCGCCGGCCGCGGCGGCGTCCGCCAGGTCGGCGACGCCGAACGCGCCGGCTACGCCGACCGCACTGCTCGCGTCCGCCGCGCTGCTGACCCAGCGGCCGCGCACCCATCCGAACGGGCTGAGTCTCGCCGCCCGGCGCCGGGTGGCCGCCCGCACCCTGGCCGACTTCATCCGGTACCTCCCGCCGCGACGCGGCGGGGCGGCCCTGGCTCTCCTCGACCTGCATCTGGTCACCCGCACCCTGACCGGGGCTGAGATCGTCGACCAGCCGGTGGAGCTCGTCCAGGTCAGCGCGGACGTCCGCTGCGACCTTGATCCGGGCCGGGCAACCGCGGCGCGCAAGCTGACCGGGCTGCAGCTCGGGAGCTTCGGCGCCTTCGCGAAATCGTCCTGGCGAGCGAACGACTGGATGTGGGGGCGCCTCGACGGCGCTGCCTGGCTGGTCCGCATCCTGCTCGACCCGCGCCGCCTCGCCTGGTTACGCGACACCGCGGGTGGGCGGCCCGGCTCCACGGCCGACGAGGCGCGGTGGCTCACCGACTTCGTGGACCAGCTGGCAACGGTCGCCGCGGCCCCGGCGCCCGGGCCCGTACTGGCCGAGCTGGCCTGGCTGGACGATCCGGACGCGCCGGTCCCGGCCGCCCTGCCGGAGACCGCGGCCTGGGTCGCCGCCGGCATCCAGCGCGAGATCGCCGCGGCCGAGCTGGTCAGCGTGGCCACCGCCGTCCGCGCGGACATCGACGGTGCCGGTGCCAGCCCCGCTCCGAACCGGACCTTCCTCGACACGGTGGCCGAACATGCCGAAGCCGGCGGCGACCGGGTCGATCCCGCGGCCGCCGACACCGTGCTGCGGACCTGCCGGGTAGCCGACGAACGGCTGACCGACCGGGCGAACAGCGCGATCCTCGTCGCCGCCGTCGCCCAGACCCTGGCGGTACTGACCGCCTGGCTCGCGTCGCTGCGCGCGCTCCCCCGCCCGCTGCGCCCCGCCGTCGCCGCCGCGCGCGCCGTGACCCGGCTCGCCCACGCGGCCGTGGACAACCTCGCCCGCCGCCGGTACCGGGTGACGATCGCCACCGGTACGGTGCTGCTCCTCGCCGGGCTCGCGGGGGCGGTCACCCAGGCCGGGCTACTCGGCGGGCTGGGACTGCTGGCCGCCCTCACCGGCCTGCTCATGATCGGCGTGACCAGCTGGCGGACGCTCACCGGCGGGCTCACGGTGGCCGGCGCCGGCGGGCTCGCCGTGCTGGCCGCCGCCGGGTTGATCCCGGCGGCTGGCGACCGGCTGTTCCCCTGGCTGCGTGACGACGCCGTCCCCTACCTCGCCGACCATCCCTGGGCCTGGGCGGCGGTGTTCACCCTGCTCGTGCTGCCACCGCTCTGGTCACTCGCCGACCTGCTGCGCCCGCGCCGCCGCCGCTGAGCCAGGAGACGTCGGTGTCAGGAGACGTCGGCCCAGCGCATCGCGCCGTCCGGCTCGCGCAGGCAGGACAGCGGCCGGCCGCCGGCACCAGGGACGACCTTTCCGACGTCGGCCGGGTCACACTCACCGCCAGGTTCCGGACCGGTCGGGTTGCCCTGGGACGGCGGCCCGGGCGACCAGCGCCCGACCCCACCCGGGTCGGCCCCGGTGATCTCCGGCTCCGGCACCTGCACGCAGTGGAGGACCAGGCCGTTGACCGCCATCGCGGGCTCGGAGTCGCGGTCCGGGTCACACGCCTCGCCGAGAAAGACCGGGGAAGGCGCGACCGACGGCAGCTCCGGCACCAGCGGCCCCGCCGAGCCGCCCGCGGCATCTCGATCCTCTCCACCGCCATCACCCGCGCCACTCGCGCCGTTCTCCGCGCCGGACGTCCCGGCCTCGCCGCTGGAAGGAGGATCCGCCCCGTCGCCGCCGGAGCCAGCTGCGCCTGCCCCGCCTGCCCCGTTGGCGCCGCCGGCGCCGTCACCCGGGGAGCCAGCGGGATCGGTACCGGCGGTACCCGTACCCGCGGCGCCGCCGGCGCCCCCCGGGGTCTCGGCCCCGGTGGCTGCCGGGTCCGGCGTCGAGTAGGACTGGGGCGGGTCGGCCGCTGCCGGCGGCACGGGTCGGGAGCTGGCGGTGTCCGCTCCGGATTCGGCGCACCCGGCCAGCGCCGCGGTGAGCAGGGCCCCCGCGACCATCAGCCGGCCGGCCACCAGCCTGCTGATCATCTGCCGACGCAGCGGGCCGCGGGGGGCCGTACCGGACGAGCGAGTCCTGGTCACCGCGCCACCCCCTCACAGGCCTGGCTGCCGGCCTGGGTTCAGCTTAGGTAGCTCCCGGCGCCGAACGCCGCTACTTTCCGGAAGCGGAGGTCGGGGGTGCCGGAACCGGCGGGTTCGCCGCGTGCGTCGGTGACCGGGAAAGGCGACCGACTCGGGACGGCGCAGCAGCGCCGCCCGCAGCAGTCTCTGTACCCCGGCGGCACTCCTTTTCCCCTGCCGAGGGCAACTTCCGCTGCCGTCCACAACAGGACTGCCCGCCACGACCGGACATCCGTCACACGCCCGGGTCAGCCGCCACGAACAGGCCCGCGCGTCCAGGCCCGCGCGTCACCCGGCTGGCGTCACAAGGGTGGCGGCTGCCGCGGCCAGGGCCGGGACGGGGCCGAGCACGCCGTCGGTGGTCAGCTCGGCGGTCACCGCCGGCAGGTCGACCTGGGGGCGCGGCGGGAGCGGGACGGCGTCGGACAGCGTGCCCAGCTCGACCCAGCCGAGCAGCTCCTCGCCGCCGGTCAGCCCGAACACGGCGCGGACCTCGTCGCTGTCGGGCAGCGGTACCGATTTCCAGGCCGAGGCGACACCCTGGGCGTGCGCGGCCAGGCAGATGTTCTGCGCCGCCGCGGCGGCGGAGGCGTCCTGCTCGGCACGGGGGACTTTGGCTCCGGGCACCCGGGAGGCGATCACCGCGATCAGGGCCGGCGAGCGGGTGGCCTTGCCCGCGGCCTTGCGGATCACCGGTTCGGCCAGGCCACCGACGGCCTCGGCGGCGGCTGTGATCGCGTTCGCGAGGGTCGTGCGCGCCTCGCCCCGGACCACGACGAAGCGCCACGGGCGCAGCATCTTGTGGTCCGGCGCGGTGGTCGCCGCGGTGAGCATGACGGCGAGCTGTTCGGATGTCGGGCCCGGCTCCACCAGCCGGGTGGCCGTGCGGCGGGTCATCAGGCAGGCCAGTGCGTCCACGGTGTTCCGCCCTTTCCATTTCAATGAGGTGCCCTCACAATAGAGGATGCTCCGTGCTCGGACCTGTGACGCACGGCGCACGATCTGCCGAGAACGACGGCCGAGAACAACGACGGAAGCAGCGAAGGGGACGACCGGGACATGCCCCCACCCGACACCGGAGACCCGCTCATCGACCTGGTGCTGGCCGTCGGCCACCAGGTGCGGCGTTCGGTCAACGAGGCACTGCGCGCCGGCGCCGGACTGACCCTGGCCCGCCTGAAGGTGCTGCGGCTCGTCGCCGAGCGCGGGCCCGTCCGGCCGCGCGATCTGGCCGCGGCCGTCGCCGTGGCGCCCCGCACGATGACCGAGACCGTGGACGGGCTGGAGGCGGACGGCATGGTGTGCCGCCGGGTCGATCCCACTGACCGGCGGGCGATTCTGCTGGAGCTGACACCGACCGGGCGGACCGCGCTGGAGCGCGGGGTGGCCGACGCGTCGGGCGCCGTCGGGCGGTTCACCGGCGGCCTGTCCGACGACGAACGGGCCACTCTGGGCCGTCTGCTCGCCCAGCTGCGCGACAGCGCCGCCCCCGGAAACACACGGCCGTTACCGTGAGACGATCACAGGGCGTTCCGACCTGAGGAGGCCACCGTAATCAGATCCGTGACGGTGGATGACGACGCCCGCCAGGCCAGCGGTCCGGCTCCGGCCCGGGCGTCCACCTCGGGCGACGTCGTGGCGGTCCGCGACCTCACCAAGCGGTACGGACGGGTGGAGGCGCTGCGGAACGTCTCGTTCACGGTGCCCGCGGGGGCGGTGACCGGTTTTCTCGGCGCGAACGGCTCGGGCAAGACCACGACATTGCGCATCCTGCTCGGCCTGGTCAGCCCCACCAGCGGGCAGGCGCTGCTCCGGGACGGCCACCGTCGGGAGCTCCGTTCCTACCGGAAACTGTCGGACCCGGCGAGGACAGTGGGCGCCGTGCTCGAACCGACCGCTCACCCGGCCCGCAGCGGGCGTGACCACCTCCGCTGCCTGGCCGTGGCGCTCGGCCTGCCCCGCCGCGCGCGGTCGGCAGCCGTCGAGGGCGCGTTGGAGAGTGTCGACCTCGCGTCGGCCGCCGACCGCCCGGTCGGCGGCTACTCGCTGGGGATGCGCGGCCGGCTGGCCATCGCCTGCGCCCTGCTCGGAGATCCCGAGCTGCTCGTCCTGGACGAGCCCGCCAACGGCCTGGACCCGGACGGCATCCGCTGGCTGCGCCACTTCCTGCGCGAGTGGGCCGCCTCCGGGCGCTGCGCCCTGGTGTCCAGCCACGTGCTCGCCGAGGTGGCGCAGACGGTCGACCACGTCGTGATCATCGACCGGGGTCGGGTGGTGCTGGCCGCGCCCGCCGGCGAGGTGGGCGCGGGCAGGGTCGAGGTCCGCACACCCGAGGCCGACCGGCTCGCCGGGCTCCTGCCCTCCGCGCTTCCCGGGGCGCGGGTCGTCCGCACCGGGCCCGACTCCCTCCGCCTGCCGCACGGCACGGCCGAACGGGTGGGCCGGCTGTGCGCGGGGCACGGCATCCCCCTCGTCGAGCTGCACACCACGGGGCCGGATCTGGAGCGGGCGTTCTTCGAGCTGACCGGCCAGTCCACCGGCGAGGGCCGATGACCGGCCCACACACGCTCGTCACCCCCGGCGGCCGGGCCGCCGCCCGCCGGCCGCGCGCGTCGCGCGCGGGGGGTACGGGGGGTACGGGGCGGGGCCGCGGGCCGCGCACACCGCGCCTTGTCGGCGCCGAGCTCATGAAGCTGGCCACCGGGCGGTGGCAGCTCGTCGGGTTGTGCATCGTCCTGGCCGTGCACGCGCTGCCCCTGCTGCTGTGGGGCGCCCAGGCCGAGCCGGCCCTGGCCTGGAACGGGCTGCGCTCCCGCTCGGGTTTTCTCCTCGCCTACGCCATGATGTTCTTCGGCGTCGTTCTCGTCACCAGTGAGTACCGGTACCGCACGATCACCCATGCCTGGCTGGTCAGCCCGGGCCGGGTGCGGGTCCTCGCCGCCCAGGCCGCGACGGTGGCGCTGATCGGCACGGTCCTGTCCAGCCTGGTGTTCGCGGCCTGGTGGCTGCGCGGTGCCGACCGACACGGGGGCGCGGCCATGCGGTCGGGCCGTCCGGCGGAGGTGCTGACCGCCTACCTGATCGTTGTCGCCGTGGTGTGCGCGGCCGGTCTGACGGGCGTGGCACTGGGTGAGCTCACCCGTGGTCTCGCTCCGGCCGCCGGTGTCGTCGCGTTGAGCGGCGTGGTCGAGGCCGCGCTCGACGGGGCCCGCTTCCACGGCCCGGTCACCGCACCTTCGGGCGTGCTCCTGTGGCCCACCACCGAGACCCCGGTCTCGTCACTGTCCGCCGCGATCTCGTGGGCGGTGGTCCTCATCGCCGCCGCGATCGCCTCACTGCGCCGGGACCTGCCATCCTGAACCAGGAACGGACCGAATCCGTGATGTGGCATAGGTCACTGCCCGCACGGCGCGTCCCCTCATCCCCCACCTCTCGCCACCGCGATCGGCCTACGATCCCGCACATGGCGTTGTGCCCGACATGCGGGGAGGAGGGGAACCTCGAGCGCGCGCGCTTCTGCTCCGGCTGCGGGAATCCCCTGCCCGTCGCGGGTAGTGGAGCCCGCAAGATCGTGACCATCATGTTCGTCGACATCACCGGGTCGACCGACATTGGCGAGAAGATCGACTCCGAACAGCTGCAACAGGTCATGTGGCGGTTCTTCACGACCGTCCGCGAGGTCATTTACGCGCATGGCGGCACGGTCGAGAAGTTCATCGGTGACGCGGTGTTCGCCGTGTTCGGCATCCCGGTGCTCCATGAGGACGACGCACTGCGCGCCGTCCGGGCGAGCCTGGACATCCGCGCCGCCATGGAGGAGCTGAACACCGAGTTCCACCGCGACCTGAACCTGCGGTTGCGGGTGCGGATCGGTATCAACACCGGCGAGGTGACCGTCGCCGGTGGCGGCGCCACCGGCGACCCGGTGAACGTGGCCTCCCGGCTGGAGGAGGCAGCTCCGCCCGACGAGATCCTCATCGGCGAGAGCACCTACCGGTTCGTCCGGCACAGCATCACCACGAGCTCGGTCGGGCCGCTGGTCGTCCAGGGCAAGCGGGAGCCGGTGCGGGCGCACCGGCTGCTCGGCCTGCGCAACCCGGGCGTCGGGCCCGGCCTGCGGGAGCCGTCCCAGGGGTTCGCCGCGCCGGTGATCGGCCGCAACCGCGAGCGCCGCCGCCTCCAGGACGCCTTCGAGGCGGTCGTGGAGGAGCGGACCTGTCACCTGTTCACCGTTCTGGGGCCCGCCGGCATCGGCAAGTCCCGCATGGTCGGCGAGTTCTGCGAGGGCATCTCCAGCCGGGCGATGGTGCTCACCGGCCGCTGCCTGTCCTACGGCGAGGGCATCGCCTACTGGCCACTGATGGAGATGGTGCGCCAGGCCACCGGCATGTCCGCCGACGAAAGCGCGCCCGACGGCCGGCTGCGGCTGAAGAACCTGCTCGCCGGTGTCCCCCAGGCTGCCGAGGTGGTCGACGCTCTCGCCCCGCTCGTCGGCCTCGGCGGTGCGGAACTGGGCACCCAGGAGAGCTTCTGGGCCGTCCGCACGTTTTTCCAGGCGCTGGCCGAGCAGCGCCCGCTGGTGCTCTGGTTCGACGACGTGCACTGGGCCGAGCCGACTCTGCTCGACCTCATCGAGCACGTGGCGGACTGGTCCCGCGACGCGCCGATCCTGCTGCTGTGTCTGTCCCGCCCCGAGTTGCTGGAGGAGCGCCGGATGTGGGGCGGCGGCAAGCTGAACGCCACCTCACTGCTGCTGGCGCCGCTCACCGAGGCACGCTGCCAGCGGCTGATCCGCACCCTGATGGGCTCGGACGATCTCGACCCCGCGCTGGTCTCCCGGATCACCACCTCCGCCGCGGGCAACCCGCTGTTCGTCGAGCAGATGGTCGCCGCGCTCGTCGACGACGGCCTGCTCCGCCGGGAGGGCAGCCGGTGGATCGCCACCGGCAACCTGCGCGGCGTCACCGTGCCGCCGACGATCTCCGCGCTGCTCGCGGCGCGGCTCGACCGGCTGGACCCGCCGGAGCGCCAGGTGCTGGAGCGTGCCGCGGTCGTCGGCGAACGCTTCTACCTCGATGCCGTCATCGAGCTGTCCGACCCGGTGGAACGCCCCTACGTCTACGAGCACTGCCTGTCGCTCGTCCGCAAGGAGCTGGTCCACCCCGACCGCTCCGACCTGCCCGGGGTGGAGGCGTACCGGTTCCTGCACGTCCTGCTGCGTGACTGCGCGTACCAGACGACGTCCAAGCGCCAGCGCGCCGACCTGCACGAGCGGTTCGCCGGCTGGCTGCAGGCCCGGATGGTCGGCGGCCCCGGCGAGCACGACGAGCTGGTCGGCTACCACCTGGAGCAGGCCTACCGCTACCGGGTGGAGCTCGGCCAGCGCGACAACGAGATGGTCGAGCTCGGCCGGTCCGCGGCGACCTGCCTGATCGAGGCGGCCGACCGGGTCCGCCAGGGTGACGAGACCGGCGCCGCGCAACTACTGAAGCGGGCGATCACCCTGCTGCCGGAGACCGACCCGCTGCGGCTGCGCGCGGAGATCGACCTCGGCTGGGCGCTGTACTCCTTCGGTCGGCTCTCGGACGCCGAACGGATCCTGCGGCAGGTCAGCGACCGGGCACGCCGCGCCGGGGAGGACGGGCTGCGCGCCCACGCCCGCCTCGCGCACCTGCGCGTCCTGTTCGCCACCGACCCGGAGGGCCTGGTCGCCAGCACCCTCACGGAGGCGACCGCGGCGCTGGCATCCTTCGTCCGCGACGGCGACGACGTCGGGGCCGCGCTGGCCTGCCGCAGCCAGAGCGCCGCCTACGGCGCCGCCGGCCAGTTCGCGGCGGCGGAGAAGGCGATGGAGAACGCGGTGCGGCACGCCGAGGAGTCGGGGGTGCCACGGGCGGCGCACTCGCTGCGGCGCGAGCTCGTCCTGCTGCTGAGCCTGGTGCCGGGGCCGGTGCCCTACTCGATCGCGAAGGCGGCCGCGGCACTGGACAGCGCCGGCGACGACCGCGGCCTGCGCCGGGCGGTCCTCGCCCAGCTCGCGCTGCTCACCGCGATGTCCGACGACATGGAAGCCGCACGGACCCACCTCAAGGACGCCGAGGAGATCGTCGGTGACATCCGCGGCGCCCGCGCCGACCCGTTCCACAGCGGCTTCGTCGTCGCCCGGGTCGCGCTGCTCGCCGGTGAGCCGGAAGTCGCCGAGCGCGAGCTGCGGCGCAGCTGCCGGCAGCTGTCCCGGATGGGCGAACGGGCGCACCTGGCCACCCGCGCCGCGCTGCTCGCCGACGTGCTCGTCCGCCTCGGCAAGCTGGAGGAGGCGACGAAGTACGTGAACCGGTGCCGGGACGCCGCCGCGGGCGACCAGCTGCCCGCCCAGGCCGGCTGGTGTTCGGTGCACGCCCGGCTGCTGGCGATCTCCGGGCGCGACGCCGAGGCACTACGGTTCGCCGACACCGCCTGCGATCTCGCCAGCCGCACCGACGACATCGACGGGCAGGGCAACGCCCTGCTCGCCCGGGCCGAGGTGCTGTACCGCGCGGGGCGCAAGGACGACGCGACCGAGAGCCTGGAGGCTGCCGCCGCGCGCTTCCTGCACAAGGGCAACCGGGCCGCGGCGGCGATGGCCCGGCGGCACTTCGAGAGCCTCGATCAGGTCTCCTCCGGCCTCGGCAGCGGGTTGAGGCGCGCGATGCCGTAGGCGAAGCCGGCCAGGTCGATCGCCTGCGTCGTGGTTGGCGCGAACGACGCCCCACCGTCACCGAACGTGGCGGTGGCGAGAATGCCGCCGATCCGCAGATCGCTCGAGATCCGCGGGTTGAAGCTCTCCTTGTGCATCAGCTGGCCGTCCAGCCACATGAGAATCACCCCGTCGGCGAAACCCTCGAAGTTGAGTTTGACGCCCTGTTCGACGCAGGCCCAGCGGCCCCTCGGCCAGTACCACGAGCCTTTCCCGATCACATTCACCGGATGGTCCTCGCGGGCGGTGTTCGCGTACACGATCCCCTTGCCGCCCTCGCGCCAGGCGAAACGTGTCGCCAGTCCGCTGCGCATCGTCTCGGTGCGCCGGCGGTCCTTCACGATGGTTCCGAAGAATCCGGGCAGGCGTCCGCCGTTGCCGAAGTCGAACGTCTCCGGAAACCGCAGGTAGTAACGCAGGTACAGCTCGTAGGGTGAGCGCAGCGTGTGATCGACGAAAAGCTGCGTGCCACCGTAGGTCGGCCCGTCACCGTAGATTCTCGCGTCGGACGGGTTCATCGCGTCGACCGGGATCGCCACCCGCAGGAACTGCGGGAAACGCGGGTCGTCCGACGCCATGATCGCGGCCCGGTCAAGCCCGAAGGACGACCGGGTCTGCGGAACCAGCTCCCTGCCGAAGAACTCCCGCGCCGCAGCCGGGTCCGCCAGCGTGCGGCCCGTCGCCACACCGGCCGCGGGCGCCGTGGTGGCGGGACCCGCGGCCGGCGCCGTCGTGTCGGGCGGGAGGATCTCACTGGCCGGGTCGAAGACCTGGTCGTCGGTGAGCGCTCCGCACCCGGCGCCGGCAGCGAGGCCGAGCACGCCGAGGGACGAGGCGAGCATCGCCCGCCTCGTCCGGCCGCGGGGCCCCGGAGGTGTTGCTCCCGGCTGCCCCGACCGGCTCATACGTTCGGTCGGCCGAGGGCGTGGTAGATCCAGCCGGCGCTGCGCCACAGCTGCGGGTCGAGGGTGTTGCGCCCGTCGACGATCACCGGACGGCGGACCAGGGGGGTCAGCAGCGACGGCTCGATCTCCCGGAAGTCGGCCCACTCGGTGAGGTGCAGCACGACGTCGGCGTCGGCGACCGCCGCGGCGACACCGGTCGCGTAGCGCAGGTCGGGGAACTTGCGGGCGGCGTTCTCCATCGCGGCCGGGTCGTAGACCGTCACCCGAGCGCCGGCCCGGCGCAGGGTGTCGGCCACGTCGAGGGCCGGCGAGTCGCGGATGTCATCGCTGTTCGGCTTGAAGGCCGCGCCGAGCACGGCCACCCGCCGCCCGGCGGCGACGCCGCCGAGGAGGTGGATCGCCAGCTCCACCGTCCGGGTCCGGCGGCGCAGGTTGACGGTGTCGACCTCGTCGAGGAAGCGCAGGGCCGGGCCGGCGCCGATCTCCTCGGCGCGGGCCTGGAAGGCGCGGATGTCCTTGGGCAGGCAGCCGCCGCCGAACCCGAGGCCGGCACCGAGAAACCGGCCGCCGATGCGGGTGTCGTACGACAGCGCCGAGGCCAGGGTCTTCACGTCGGCGCCGGCGACCTCGCAGACCTCGGACATCGCGTTGATGAAGGAGATCTTCGTGGCCAGGAAGGCGTTCGCCGCGACCTTCACCAGCTCGGCGGTGGCGAAGTCGGAGACGACGGCGGGGGTACCCGCGGCCAGTGCTACCGCGTAGACCGCCCGCAGCGTGGCCTCCACCCGGTCCCGCCGGCCGGTGTGGTCACCGTGGTCGTGGCGGTCGGCGACGCCGTACCACTCGTCGTCGGCGGGCAGCCCGAAGACCAGCCGGTCGGGGCGCAGGGTGTCCTCGACGGCGAAGCCCTCGCGCAGGAACTCCGGGTTCCAGGCGAGGTCGACGTCGGGGGCCTCCCGCGCGAGCCAGCCGGCGAGGCGTACCGCGGTGCCGGCCGGGACCGTCGACTTGCCCACCAGCAGCGACCCGGGCTTCGGCCCGACGGCGAGCAGGCGCTCCACGGCGCCGTCCACGAAGGTCATGTCAGCGGCGCCGGAGTCGGCGCGCTGCGGGGTGCCCACGCAGAGGAAGTGCACGTCGGCGCTGGCGGCCTCCGCGAAGGAGGTGGTGAAGGCCAGCCGGCCGGTCGCCAGGTTCTTGCGCAGGAGCTCTTCCAGACCGGGCTCGAAGAAGGGCACCTCGCCGTCGGCCAGCCGCCGCACCTTGTCCGGGTCGACGTCGACACCGACGACGTCGAAACCGAGCTCGCTCATGCAGATCGCGTGCGTGGCCCCCAGATAGCCGGTGCCAATCACACTGATCCGCAGTGGTGCCGTGACCGTCTCGGTACTCACCGTCTCGGTACTCACTGACTCGGCGCTCATAGTGTGTCCCCCCACTCAAGCATCTTGCTGGGCCGCGGACGGAATTGTGGACCGCCCAGGTTTCGTCGAGATGAGCGGGGGCCGGCGGCGAGGCACGCATCCCCCCGTGTGTTCGAGGTACTACCTCAAGCGACAAGTTTGCCAGCCCGAGTTACGCCGTTGTGACGGCGGGCCGAACGGGCAGAGTCTGCTGCTACTGTTCTGGCGGCTCAGCAAATAACACGTCTGAGCTACCACCGACGGGGGCGGTGGGGGCCGTGAACCTGCAGGCTGGCGCGCCTGTCGGTTCACCGTGCCCGTTCCTGCCCGTGCCCCGGCGTTCTCGGTAGCCGGCGTTCGGGGGGAGCGAAACCAGGCATGGAGTGGCTCGGCGACGCGGTGCAGTTCGTCCGCGATCACAGATCTCTGATCCCGCTCGGCATCGCCGGCGCCGTGTCCTGGGTGGTGTGGCTCAGCCGGCGGCTCCTCTCGACCAGGTACAAGCCCGTCCGGAACAACTTCCGGACAACCACGTCGGTCGTCGTCCCGTCCTTCCGGGAGGATCCCGACGTCCTGATCCGCTGCCTGGAGACCTGGCTCATCCAGGAGCCGAACGAGATCATCATCATCCCCGACGTCGAGGACCGGGATCTGATCGACCGCCTCGCCCGGCGTGCCGATCCGACGGTGCGGGTGATCCCCTTCATCCACGAGGGCAAGCGCTCGGCGCTCGGGGTCGGCCTGTCGGCCGCGTCGATGGAGATCGTCGTGCTCTGCGACTCCGACACCGCCTGGGAGCCGGGTCTGCTCGCCGCCGTCCAGATGCCGTTCATCGACCCGCAGGTCGGCGGGGTCGGCACCCGCCAGAACGTGTACGAGCCGCGGAGCAGCGTGTGGCGCCGGGTCGCGAACTGGCTCGTTGACATCCGCTACCTCGACTACGTGCCCGCGCAGGGCCGGGTCGGGGCCGTCGCCTGCCTGTCCGGGCGCACCGCGGCCTACCGGCGCTCGGCGATCCTGCCCGTGCTGCACAACCTGGAGCACGAGTTCTTCCTCGGCCGGCGGTGCATCGCCGGTGACGACGGGCGGCTGACCTGGCTCGTGCTCGCCTCCGGCTACCGGACGATGCACCAGCACACGGCACGTGCCATGTCGATGTTCCCGGACAACCTGCGGGCCTTCCTGAAGCAGCGGGTCCGCTGGAGCCGGAACTCCTACCGGACCTACCTGACGGCCATCTACAAGGGCTGGCTGTGGCGGCAGCCCCTGATCACGCAGATCAGTGTGCTGCAGATCGTGCTCACGCCGGTGACGATGGGCGTGGCGATGACCTACTTCGTCCTGTGGATGTTCCGGCCGGAGCCGAACGCTCCGATCATCGCGGTCGCCTGGCTGCTGCTCGGACGACTCATCCGCGGGCTCTCTCACCTACGGGAGCATCCCCGCGACATCTTCATCCTCCCCCTCACCGTACTGATGATCATCATCATCGCGCTGCCGATCAAGGCCTGGGCCCTCGTCTCGATGAACAAGCAGGGCTGGCTGACCCGACGCTCCGACCTGATCGGCGGCGAGGGACAGACCGACGCCTCCACCCGAACCGGCCCGGCAGCCCGCCCGGCGGCCGCCACAGCGACGGGCGGAGCCCGATGACCCCGACCCCGACGACCCCGCGGTGGAAGCCCCGCACCGCCCTGGCCGCCCTCGCGCCGCTGGCAGTACTGGCGGCGGTGACGGCGCTGACCACCCTGACCGCGCTGCCGGCGCAGGCGAAGCCGGTGCCGCCACTGCCTCCGGTCAGTTCCGGGGACGCGAAGCAACAGTCCGTCCTGGTCGACGCCGAGGACATCCGGATGCGGTCCATGTTCGAGCGGTTCGGCGTGCTGACCGCGCCGACCCTCGTCGAGGTCGCCGGCAGCCAGCCCACCCTGCTGTTGCCTGCCCGCGGGGCCCCCTACAGCGCCGAGGACGTCATCGCCGCCGGCGGCGGGCGGCACGAGGTGGACGGGGCCGTGCTGTTCACCGCGCACGTCCTGGTCGGCCCGCAGGCCCGGCTGGTGATCGACGCCAGCGTCGGCACGCTGCGGCTGGCGAGCGGCGCAGCCGGCTTCACCTCGGTGGCAACCTGGCGCGGCGGGCTGGAGTTCGCCGGTGCGACCCCGGACAACCCGCTGACCGTCATCGGCTGGGACGTCCAGAACCTCGAACCGGACAGCCTCACCGCGGACGGCCGCTCCTACCTTCGCACCATGGGCGGCGAGCTGATCCTGCGCAACGTCAGCGCCAACCACCTGGGTTTCTGGAACGGCCGGACCGGCGGTGTCGCCTGGACGGGAAGCAAGGGCGAGCCGAGTACCGGCGGGGCGGCGAACTCGACGTTCAGCAACAACATCTACGGGGCCTATGTCTCGGGCAGCGAGGGCATCCAGATGATCGGGGTGCGCCTGATCGACAACGAGCGCTCCGGCCTCGCCGTGCACCGCGACGCGATCACAACCCTCGTGTCGGGGGTCACCGCCGCCCGCAACCACGGTGACGGCATGACCATCGACCGGGCCTCGGGCTCGCGGGTGATGCGCAGCACGGTCGCCGACAACAGCGGCGACGGCATCTCCCTGGACGGCCGTGGCCTCGGTGTGATCGCCACTGCGACCGGCGTCCAGATCAACCAGATCAGGGACACACTGATCGAGGAGAACACCGTCTCGGCGAACGGGCGTTACGGGATCAGGGTCGTCGGCGGCGAGAACACGATCGTCCGGAAGAACACGATCAGTGACGGGCAGCTCGGCATCATTGTCAAGAGCGGCGCGAACGGCACCCAGGTCACCGGCAACACCATCACCGGGCCGGACGAGGCCGGCATCCAGGTCGGGCCGGACGCCCGCCGCACCGCGATCACCGAGAACGAGGTGTCCGACAGTCGCCTGGGGGTGATCACCCAGGAGGCGACGACGAACATCATCAGCCGGAACAAGGTCCGCGATGCCACCGAGTTCGCGATCACCGTCCGCGGGCCCGCGGACAACACCGCCATCCAGTGGAACACCCTCGCCGGCGAGGGGTGGCGTGCCGTCGACATCCGCAAGGCCCTCGGGGTCCGCGAGGCCGACGTGCACCACAACAACGCGGACGGCTGGGTGGAACGCGAGCCGCAGCACTGGTACACGCTGATCCGCCGGCATCCGGCGCTGGTCGTGTGGGGCGCCGTCGCGCTGTTCCCCATCCTCGGTGCCTGGACCCGGCACCGGGCCCGGCGTCGCCCGCCGAGGCACCCCTACCCCGAGTCCGAACTGCTGGTCCGGCGGCTCACCGGCGGCACGATGCGCCCGGATGCCGCCTACTCCGGCATTCCCGGCCAGCGCGGCGCCGCCGACGACCTCGCCCCGGCCGCATTCGGCCCAACTCCGTACGGCGCGGCCCCGTTCGGCCCGGCCGCGCTCGTGCCGGTCGCCGGGAGCACCAGGACAGCTCCGGCCGGGACCGCCGTCGCCACATCCACCGCGCTCGCGCCGGTGGGTGCCGGCGCGGCGGGCAGGGCCGGCGCGGCTGGCAGGGACCCGGCCAGCCCCGTGCTCCCCCAGGCACGGCAGCCACGGCGCTCCACCCGCCCGCGGATCGACACCGCGGACACCGGCCCGCACGGAACGGGAATGACCGGCCGGCCCTTCGACGGCGCCGATCACAGCGCCGGACCAGCCCAGTGGCCCCGCACCGACTGGCCGGGCGGCCCGGCGGCACCCGAACCCGGACCGGCCGCCCGCGGGCCCGGCAGCCGGTGGGCGGACGGCCGCCTCCCCGAACCGTCCCGGCCGGCCCCCGAGCCGTACACCGAGCCGCCGGCACCGCACCCGCACACCGAGCCGCCGACACCGGCCACCGGCCCACACCACCGGCGCCGCCGGCGCTCCAGAGGGGACCACACGAAATGACGACCGCCCGCTCGGCCCGACCCCACCGCCGGACCGCGCGGCTGGCCGCGACCGGCGTCCTGGTGGCGGTCGCGGTCGCTCTGACCTCCTGCGGCTCGGACGGGTCCGGCTCCGGCGCGGCGCGCACCCCGGCCCCGGAGGAGACGGAGAGCCCCCTCGAAGTCGCGCCGTCCCGGCCCGCTCCCTCGCCGCGGGCCAGCACGGCCGCACCGACCGCCGCCGCGGCCACCGCCGGGGTCGAACGGGTCGCATGCCCGTCCGACGGGACCACCGTCACCGACGCCGGTGACCTGCGCAGTGCCCTCGCCGCAGCGAAGCCGGGTGACGTCATCCAGATCGCCGACGGCGTCTACCGGGGGGCGTTCAAGCTCACCGCCTCGGGCACGGAGGCCGAGCCGATCTGGCTGTGCGGGTCGGCGGACGCCGTCCTCGACGGCAAGGACGACGACGGTGACGACGACGCCAAGTACGTGCTGCACCTGGAAGGGGCGTCCTGGGTGCGGGTGGTCGGCTTCTCCGTGCGCAACGGCCAGAAGGGGGTGATCGGGGACGACGTCCAGCATTCGACCATCGCCCAGCTCCACGTCACCACGATCGGCGACGAGGCCATTCACCTGCGCACCGCGAGTTCGGACAACATGGTCATCGGCAACGTCATCCGGGACACCGGCAACCGCCGGGAGAAGTTCGGTGAGGGCGTCTACATCGGCAGCGCCGAGAGCAACTGGTGCACCTACACCGACTGCCAGCCCGACCGCAGTGACCGCAACGCGGTGATCGGCAACGACATCGCCGGGACGACGTCGGAGAACATCGACATCAAGGAGGGAACCACCGGCGGGGTGATCCGCGGCAACACCCTCTCCTCGGACGCGCTCGTCGAAGCCGACTCCTGGATCGACGTGAAGGGCAACGGCTGGCTCGTCGAGGACAACATCGGCGTCGGCGGCGGCACGCTGGAGGACGGCATCCAGACCCATGTCATCGACGAGGGCTGGGGCCGGCAGAACACCTTCCGCCGCAACACCCTCGCCGTGAACGCGACGGGCTTCGGCGTGTACATCCACGAGCCTGACCGGTCCCAGAACATCGTGGCCTGCGACAACGAGGTGACGGGTGCGCAGTCCGGCCCGTTCAACATCGACTGCACCCGCGGCTGACGCCGGCCGGCTGGAAGATCAGGGGACCATGGCGCGCAGGCGAACCTGCTCCTGCAGCCAGTAAAGCTCCTGGGCCCACAGGCGCAGCCGGGCGACGGCCGTGAGCTGCGCCGCCAGCGCACGGGCGACCAGGGGCCGGGCCAGGTGCTGCGAGGATTCGGGCGGCCACGGCCAGTCGGGGTCGTCCTGCGCCGCGCGCCGGTAGGCTGCCCCGCACAGCGCGACCTCGGCGAGGGCGAAGTCGACCTGCTCGGTCACCATCGTCAGTCGGGCGCGTAGGTCCTCGGTGGTGATGGTGAGCCTCCCCTGCGGTCCCGGAGATCAGCCGGCCGGGCGGATGTCGTCGGGGCAGGAGGACATCCCTCAGGGAAGAGTACGAGCAGTGGGGTCGGCTGCGCAGCACCGGATTGCCCACACTCCGGCGACCGGCACGCCGGGTGGGTGATTACCCGACACGGGTGAGTGAGAGGTCCGCGCCGCCCGGAGCGTGAACTGACCTCCAGGTCGGGTAAGCGAACCTGCGGGGCGCCAACCCGGCGCCCGGACACCCGATCTCTGGGGGACCGGTGGACCTGACCTCGTCCGAAATCCTGATCATGCTCAGCTTCCCGCTCCTCGCGATGATCGGGATGCTGATGATGAGCAGGCTGGAACAGAGCCTCTCCTCCGCGGGGCGGGCCGCCCGCGCGGCCGCCTCCGACGCCGTGCCGGCCACCGAAAGCGCACCGGTGGACACCGCGGGCGCGCCGTCCACCGGCCCGATGCCGGCCAGCCCCGCGATGCCGGCCGGCTCTCCGGTAGCAGTCGGCTCTCCGGTGCCGGCCGTTGCAAGCGTGACCGGCGTGACCGTCGTGACCGGCGGAAGCGCGACCGCCGTTCCCCTGACGGGAGCGGTTCCGGCCGGTGGTCTGTCCCTGGGCGCTGGTGGGGTGGCGGCGTGCCCTTCGGGTCAGTAGCCGCGGCGGCGGCCGGCCTCCTCGACCCGTAGCCGACCGGAGAGACCAGTCTCGCGGACAAGCTCACTGAAGGCGGGGGACGCCGCGCGGATGCGCAGTTCGGTGTGGACGCGGCGGAGCAGAAGCTCTGCCCGCAGGAGCGCGGCCAGGCCCGCGATGTCCACGGCTGCCAGGTCGCCGACGTCCACCGTCACCAGGCCGCCGCCCCGGCCCAGAAGCTCTCCGATCTGCTCGCGGAACCGCAGCCGGCCGACGGTGTCGAACTCGCCGCCGAGCTCGATGACGACGTCGTCCCCGGTTCGCCGCACCGTCATCCGCGTGACTGTCGACTCGACCCGCATGCCTGTCGCCCCCCGGAGATCTCCGTCCGTCACAGCACGGGCGTCATCCCGTCGGCTGGTCACCGAGAGTAACATAGCATCAGCTAATCGTTGAACTACTGTTACTCATTGCCTGACCAGGGGCGGTGCCAGCCACAGACGGTGCCAGCCGCAGACGGTGCCGGCTCAGGCCACAGACGGTGCCAGCTCAGACGGTGCCGGTACGGAACCGCTCGATGAGGGCGTTGGTGGAGCTGTCGTGCCGCAGGGGGGCGGCGGGGTCGGTCAGCTCGGGGATGATCCGCCCGGCCAGCACCTTGCCCAACTCGACTCCCCACTGGTCGAAGCTGTTGACGCCCCAGATGACACCCTGCGTGAAGACCTTGTGCTCGTACAGTGCCACCAGCTGGCCGAGAGTGAAGGGGGTCAGGGCGGGGACCAGCAGCGTGTTCGTCGGCCGGTTCCCGGCGAACGTCCGGTGCGGGACCAGTTCCGGCGCCACCCCCTCGGCCGCCACCTCCTCGGAGGTCTTCCCGAAGGCGAGCGCCTCGGTCTGGGCGAAGAAGTTGGCCATCAGCAGGGCGTGCTGGTCGACATCGCCGACACCCGCGTGGTTCGGGCGCACGAAGCCGATGAAGTCGGCCGGGACGACGGTCGTCCCCTGGTGCAGGAGCTGGAAGTAGGCGTGCTGACCGTTCGTCCCCGGTGTGCCCCACACCACCGGGCCCGTCGGCACCTGTACGGGCCGGCCTTCAAGATCAACTGACTTGCCGTTACTTTCCATGTCAAGCTGCTGCAGGTACGCGGCGAAACGGTCCAGGTACTGACTGTAGGGAAGTACCGCGTGCGCCTGGGAGCCGAAGAAGTCCCGGTACCACAGGCCGAGCAGCCCGAGCAGGACCGGCAGGTTCCGCTCGAACGGCGTGTTCCGGAAGTGGACGTCCATCGCGTGGAATCCGGCAAGCATCTCCCGGAAGTGGCCGGGACCGATGGCGACCATGAGGGACAGGCCGATGGCGGAGTCCATCGAGTACCGGCCGCCCACCCAGTCCCAGAACTCGAACATGTTGGCCGTGTCGATACCGAACTCGGCGACCTTCTCGGCGTTCGTGGAGACCGCGACGAAATGCGACGAGACCGCCTCCTCGCCGAGTGACGCCGTCAGCCAGGAGCGGGCCGCCCGGGCGTTCGCGAGGGTCTCCAGTGTCGTGAACGTCTTCGACGCGACGATGAAGAGGGTCGTCGCCGGGTCGAGGTCGTGGGTCGCCTCCCAGATGTCGGTCGGGTCGACGTTGGAGACGAACCGGACCGTGATCGACCGGTCGGAGTAGTCGCGAAGCGCCTGGCAGGCCATGGCCGGCCCGAGGTCGGAGCCGCCGATACCGATGTTCACGACAGTGGTGATGTGCTCGCCCGTCGCACCCGTCCACACCCCGGAGCGGACCCGGTCCGCGAACGCGGACATCCGGTCGAGCACCGCGTGCACCTCGGGGACCACGTCGGCGCCGTCCACCCGGATGACGTCACCGGCGGGGGCGCGCAGCGCGACGTGCAGGACGGGCCGGTTCTCGGTCACGTTGACCCGCTCGCCGCCGAACATCGCCTCGATGCGGGCACCGAGCCCGGCGCGGTTGGCCAGGGCCACCAGCAGTTCGATCGTCCGCGCGGTGACGATGTTCTTGGAATAGTCCAGGTGGAGTCCGTCCGAGTCGACACTGAATGACGCGGCACGGTTCTGGTCGTCGGCAAAGAGCTGGCGCAGCGTCACCGCGGAGAGCTCCGCGTGGTGCGCGGTCAGCGCGGCCCATTCCGGGGTCTGCTGCGCACCCGCTCCAGCGGTGAGGGCGGTGGGCTCGGTGTTCACCATGACGTGGGGCCCTTCCTCGGCGGGGAGTTCGGAGGCAGTGCTGTCGTGCGGCCGCGTTCCCGGGATCCCCCGGCACGCGCGCACGGCCGAACACCTGTCGACGACGCCCAGCATGCTGCAGTCGCGCATCTGACGCGTCTGCCGGGTCGCTACCCAGGGCGGAATGGGGGGTATGAGGCCGTAGGATCGCCGAGAACGCGCCGAAGCACCCCGGATTGGCCATCCAACGCGGCACCACCAGACGAACCAACCGCGGGGCTGCCCACGCACAATCCCGCACGATGTGGCCCTCGGGATGTCACCACCGCACGGTGGTTGTGGTGACCGCCCGGCAGCCGGTGACGGACGGAACCGACCTTGCTTATCGACAGATCTCTCGTGGAGGCGGCGCTCCCTGGCTACGCGGTCGAGGGAGACCTCGGCAAGGGGGGCTACGGCCTCGTGCTCGCCGGCCAGCACCGGCTCATCGGCCGCAAGGTGGCCATCAAGATCCTCCTTGACACCAGCGACGACCCGGATCTACGCGCGCGTTTCCTCTCCGAGGCCCGCGTGCTCGCGGAGCTCGACCACCCGCACATCGTGCGCATCCACGACTACGTGGAGCACCAGGGCACCTGCCTGCTGGTGATGGAGCTGCTCTCCGGCGGCACACTCAAGCAGCGCATCACCGCCGGGAAGCTCACCCCGGAGACCATCTGCTCCATCGGCATCGCCGCGGCCGCCGCGCTCGCCACGGCGCACAGCCAGGGCGTGCTGCACCGCGACGTCAAGCCCGACAACATCATGTTTGACGGCTCGGGCCTGCTCAAGGTCACCGACTTCGGCATCGCGAAGATCTTCGACGGGGCGGAGACCACGGCCAGCGCCATCCTCGGCACGCCCCGCTACATGGCCCCCGAGCAGATCATGGGCGGGCGGCTCTTCCCCTCCACCGACCTGTACGCGCTGGCCGGCGTCCTGTACGAGATGTTCGCCCAGCGGCCGCTGTTCGGCCGGCAGATGGCGGTCCAGCCGCTGACACACCACCACCTGACCGTGATGCCCGAGCCGCTCACGATGGTGCCCGCCCCGGTCTCCGCCGTGATCATGCGCACGCTGGCCAAGGAGCCCGGCGCGAGGTTCGCCGACGCCGCCGAGTTCGCCCTGGAGCTGGCCCTCGCGAGCTCCCGGGCGTTCGGCCCGAACTGGATCTCCCGCTCGGACGTCAAGCTCAAGGTGGACGACGAGATCCGCGGCGCGATCGGCGGCACCACCAGCAGCAACAGCGGCGGATCCGGGGGCTTCCCGGCCGCCCGCCCCGGCGGGGGCTACCCACCCGGCGGGCCCGGCTATCCGCCGGGGCAGCCTGGCGGCGGCTACCGCGGGCCGATCCCGGGTGGGCCGATCCCGGGTGGGCCGGGCGCCGGCTACCCGGGCATGGGCACGCCGATGCCCGGTGCGGCCCAGCCGGGGCAGGTGCCCGGCGGTCCCGGCCACAGCCAGCCCGGCCACAGCCAGCCCGGCCACAGCCAGCCCGGCTATGGCCAGCCCGGCTATGGCCAGCCCGGCTATGGCCAGCCCGACTACGGGCCACCCGGCGGCAGCACACCCCACCCGCGGCCGTTGACCGGCCCGGCGGGCGCGACACCTCCGTCAGCACCGCTGGCGGCGGGGGGCACTCCCCATCCACGGCCGCTGGGTCCCCCGCCCGGCTCCACGCCGCAGCCGCGGCCGCTCGGGCCGGGCCCCGGGCCCACCCGCCCCTACGCGCCTCCCGGCCAGCAGGGCCCGGGCGCCGCCCGGCCGACCAGCGCGCAGAACTACGCCGGCGCGGGCTGGGGCGGCGCCGGTCAGCGGCCGGCGCCACGACCCGGCGGCGCGGCCGCGGGCGGGCCGGGTCACCGGGCGCCAGGCCAGGGGGACCAGAACCGCAACAACCGCATTCTGATCATCGCGGCCGTTGTCTTCGTCCTCGTGGTGGCGCTGACAGTCGGCATCGTCGCGGCCGCGTCCGGCGGCGGCGGCGACGACGACCGTGCAACCGTGAGCCCGGGCAGTGGTGGGGACAGCCCGGTCGCCGCGGGCACGGCCTACAGCGGGCCGCCGGTCACGGTGCAGGGCCTCAGCCCCTACAGCCTCACCATCGACCCGCAGGGCGCGCTGCTCGTCACCAGCCTCTCCACGGACCGCGTCCAGAAGATCACCAGCACCGGTCAGGTCTCCGATCTCGCCGGCACCGGCTCGGGGGGCTACGCCGGCGACGGCGGGCCCGCCGCGTCCGCGCAGGTCGACGGGCCCGGCTCGGCGGTGCTGGACAAGGACGGCAACATCTACGTCTCGGACGCGCAGAACTTCCGCATCCGGAAGATCACCCCGAACGGGACGATCACCACGATCGCCGGCACCGGCACCAGTGGCTTCTCGGGCGACGGCGGCCAGGCCACGGCCGCACAGCTCGACAGCGCCGAGAAGGTCGCGGTCGGGCCGGACGGGTCGATCTACATCGCCGACTACGAGAACAACCGCATCCGGAAGATCACCCCGGACGGCGTCATCAACACCATCGCCGGCACCGGCACCGAGGGCTTCACCGGCGCCGGTGGCCCCGCCACCGCCGCCACCCTGAACGGGCCGAACGACGTCGCGCTGGCCAGCGACGGCACGCTCTACATCGCCAACCTCGGCAGCAACACCATCCAGAAGATCACTAAGGACGGGATCATCCACACCGTCGCGGGTAACGGCCAGAAGGGCTTCTCGGGCGACAACGGCCCCGCCACCCGGGCGCAGCTGTCCGTCCCGTCCGTGACCCTCGGCCCCGGCGGCGAGGTCTACATCGCCGACTACGGCAACAACCGGGTCCGCAAGGTGGACCCGAACGGGACGATCACCACGATCGCCGGGACGGGCACCGAGGGTTTCTCGGGTGACAACGGCCCCGCCAGCGCCGCCCAGTTCACCGAGCCCAGTTCGGTGGCCATCGACGGCTCTGGCTCGCTCTACATCGCGGACGCCGGCAACGACCGGATCCGGCGCATCGCGCCGAACGGCACGATCACCACGATCGCCCAGTAGGCCGGGGCACGAACCATGACGTCCGTCGACATCGGCCGTGTCGCGGCCGCGCTGACCGGCTACGAGCTCGGGGGGGAGCTCGGGCGGGGCGGTTTCGGGGCGGTGCTCGCCGGTCGCCACCGGCTGATCGACCGGGACGTCGCCGTGAAGGTGCTGCTCGAACCGAGCAGCGGCGGCCACGGCGGGCACGGGAGCGGGTACGGCGACAGCGGAGGCGACCTGCGCGACCGGTTCCTCTCCGAGGCCCGGGTCCTCGCCGGCCTGGACCATCCGCACGTCGTGCGCATCTACGACTACGTCGAGCACGACGGCCTCTGCCTGCTGGTGATGGAGCAGCTGACCGGCGGGAGCCTGAAGCACCGCGCACTCGGCCCGCACGACCCGCGCGCGGGCTGCGCGGTCGGCCTGGCGGCAGCCGGGGCGCTGGCCGCCGCGCATGACCGCGGCGTGCTGCACCGGGACGTCAAGCCGGACAACCTGCTGTTCGCCGCGGACGGCACCCCCAAGGTCACCGACTTCGGGATCGCCAAGATCCTGGAGACCACAGCAGCGACCACGACCGGCCTCGTCGGCACGCCTCGCTACATGGCTCCGGAACAGATCACCGGCGCCCGCCTCGGACCGGGCACCGACCTGTACTCCCTCGGCGTCGTCCTGTACGAACTGCTCGCCGGCCGGACACCGTTCCCCGCGGGCCTGCCCGTGCCCGCGCTGCTGCACCATCACATGTCGGTGGCGCCGCTGCCGCTCACCGAGGCGCCGCCGCCGCTGGCCGCCGTGATCCTCACCGCCCTCGCCAAGGAGCCGGCCTGGCGCCAGCCGACGGCCCACGACTTCGCCCTCGACCTCGCCGCCGCGGCGACGCAGGTGTTCGGCCCCGGCTGGCTCGCGGCCAGCGGTGTGCCGGTGCGCCTCGGCGACGACGTGCTCGCCGCCGCCGGCCACGCCCAGAGCTCGAACCCCACCGCGGCAGAACTGGCCGGCCGCCTCGGCGCTGCCCCGCCGGGCGGCCGCGGCATGCCCGGCTCACCGAGCGGTCACAGCGGGCCCGGCAGGCCGCTCGGGCCGGCGGGCCCCAGCGGCCCGGGTACGGCCCCGGCCCCCATGCCCGGCGGGCCGAGCTGGCCAGGCGGGCCGAGCTGGCCAGGTGGGCCGGGCGGTTCCAGCTGGCCGGGCGGACCGGGCACGCCGAGCGGGCCGGTGCCGACCCGGGTCGACCCGTACGGCGGTGCCACCGGCCCGCGTACCAGGCGGCGGGCGCAGCACCATGGCCCGGGCGGCGGCGGGTACCGGCCCGGACGCGGGACCGTCGTCATCGCCTCGGCCACCGCCGTGGCGCTGCTCGCCGCGGCGATCGGGCTGGGTCTCTGGCTCACGGGCGGCTCCGATCCCGAGCGGCCGGCGTACGCCAGCGGCGAGCCCGTCGAGGTCCAGGGTCTGTACAGCGCGGAGGACGTCAGCATCGGCCCGGACGGGTCGCTCTACACGGTCGACAGCGGCCCGACGTCCGGCGGGCAGGGCCAGGTCCTGCGGCTGCGGCCGGACGGATCCCTGGCCCGGATCGCCGGTGTCGGCCCGCCCGCTCCGACACCCACTCCCACGCCCACGCCGACCGGCGGGCCGTCCGCGTCGACCACCGCGAGCTCGGCGTCGCCGTCGCCGTCGCCCTCCCCGACACCGGTCCTGGGTGACGGCGGGCCGGCTGAGCGCTCGAACCTGATCGGCCCGCACGCCCTCGCGGTCGGCGGTGACGGCGAGGTGTACATCGCCGACACCGACGGCGGCCGGATCCGCCTCGTCGACGGGACGAGGATCACGACGGTCGCCGGCACGGCGCCGGACGAGGGCTTCGGCGGAGCGTCCGGCCAGGCAGCGAAGGCGGCCCTGAGCAGCCCACTCGCGGTGGTGGTCTCCGATGACGGCGTGCTCTACTTCACCGATGGCTACCGCGTCCGAAAGGTCCAGGACGGTCTCATCTCGGTGGTCACCGGCAGCGCCGACACCTGGGGCACGTCCGGTGACGGTGGCCCGGCGGCGGAGGCCATGTTCGCCAAGCCGGCGGGCCTCGCGCTCGCCGACAACGGGGATCTGTACATCTCCGACTACCGCGCCCACACGGTGCGAAAGATCACCCCGGACGGCAAGGTCACGCGCGTCGCGGGCAAGCCGGACGAGTCCGGGCGCTCGGGTGACGGCGGGCAGGCCGTCAACGCCCTGCTCTCCTACCCACAGGACCTCGCGCTCGGTCCGAACGGCGAGCTCTACATCGCCGACTCCGCCAACAACGCGATCCGGGTCGTGTCCGCCGTCGACGGTAAGATCACCACGTTCGCGGGTTCGAGCGAAGCCACCGCGAACATCGCGGACGGCGGCCAGGCCACCGAGACCCGCATGATGCCCCGCGGTCTGGCGGTCGACGTCTCCGGAGCCGTCTACGTCAGCGAGGGTGACGGCGGAGTCAGGCGCATCGGGCCGGACGGCATCGTGTCGACCGTGCTGCGGGCGGCGGAGGAGGATTAAAGCCACGCGCGGGCACGCAGGCGCCCGGGCATCGGACGGAACGGGCGGCATGGTCGACGGGCACGGTGCGGTCGACCGGCGGGAGGCGCTGCGCCTCGCCGGGGTGGGTCTGGCACTGCTGGGTCTTGGCGGGTTCACCGTCGGCGTTGCCGGGTGCGGCGGCGCGAGCGAGGAGAAGCCGACCGAGCGGGACTGGCAGCGTCTCGCGGAGAAGCTCTCCGGCCGCCTGGTCCGGCCAGGCGCGCAGGACTACGCCACCGCGAGCCAGCTCTTCGATCCCGCCTTCGATCAGATCCGGCCACAGGGGATCGCCTACTGTGCCTCGGCTGCCGACGTGGCGGCCAGTCTCGCGTTCGCGCGGTCAGCCGGGATTGCGCTCGCCGCCCGCTCCGGGGGGCACAGCTACGGCGGCTACTCCGCCAGCACCGGCCTGGTCATCGACGTGTCGCTCCTGAACGAGGTCCGCCCGGGGAGCCGCTCGGGTGCGGGCGGCCCCACCGCGGACGGCCCCGCCGCGGACGGCACAGCGGCTGCGGGCATCGCGGCCATCGGCGCGGGAGCCCAGCTCGTCGATGTCTACGACCAGCTCGCGCAGGCGGGGGCGGCGCTTGCTGCCGGCTCCTGCCCGACGGTGGGAGTGGCCGGCCTCACCCTCGGCGGCGGCATCGGGGTTGCCGGCCGGCGCCACGGCCTGACCTGCGACCAGCTGCTCTCCGCCGAGGTGGTCCTCGCCTCCGGCGAGATCATCCGGGTGGACGGCGAGCGTGACGCCGACCTGTTCTGGGCACTGCGCGGGGGCGGGGGCGGCAACTTCGGGGTGGTCACCTCGTTCACGTTCGCCACCTACCAGGCGGTACCTCTGACGATCTTCACCTACCGGTGGCCGTGGGACGCCGCGGCCGATGTGATCGCCGCCTGGCAGGACTGGAACCTGCGGCCGGACGCCCCGGACGAGCTGTGGTCCACCTGTGTCCTCACGAGCACCACGAGCACGGACGGCGCGACCGCGACCGTCCCCGCGATCCGGATCAGCGGCGTGATCAGCGACGTCACCCCCGCCTCCGGCTCCGGCCCGGGCGCACGCACACCACTTGGCGGGTCATCCGGGTCATCCGGGTCATCCGGCTCGGCCACCGCCGTCCCGCGGGCGGCCCAGGACCTGCTCGCCCAGCTGGTGGACGCCGTCGGCCGCGCCCCGTCCTCGGCCTTCGCAGCTCAGCGCGGCCCGCTGGAGGCCATGCTGATCGAAGCCGGCTGCGCGGGCCGGACCGTGGCCCAGTGCCACCTCACCGGTCGCCACCCCGAGGGCATGCTGCCCCGGGTGGCCCAGCTCGCGGCGTCGAACTTCCTCACCGAACCGCTGTCGGGCGCCGGCACCGAGGCACTGCTGGACGCCGTCGAGGCACGCCAGCGGGTGCCCGGCCTGCGCTCAGGCGGCGTCATCCTCGACTCCTGGGGCGGCGCCATCGGGCGGCTGGGCCCGCAGGAGACCGCGTTCGTCCACCGAGACGTGGTCGCGAGCGCGCAGTACATCGCCGGCTACGACCTCGGTGACGACGGCGACCTGCGCGCCCGCAACGCCGGCTGGCTGCGGGACACGGTGGCGGCGCTGGCCCCGCACGTCTCGCGGTCGGCCTACCAGAACTACATCGACCCGCAGCTGACGGACTGGGAGACCGCCTACTACGGGGCGAACCTGCCCCGGCTCCGGTCGGTGAAGCGCGCCTACGACCCGGACAACGTCTTCACCTTCGCGCAGAGCATCCGCCCCGCCTGAGCGGGCACGCGGCGCGACGCTGAACGGGCACACCCCACCACCAACGTCACTCACCGTAGTCAGCTGCCCGACAAGGCTGCCGCTCCAGGCAGGGAGTCGACGTCACCCGCCCGGAACGGTAGGGATCAGTACATCGGTTCGCCGGGGCGTCGGCTACTGGCCGCCCCTGGTCAATCCCCTGTCAGTTCCGTGTCATCGGACGGGCCCGTACCCGGACCCCGATGTCTCCGGCCCAGCAGGGGTTTCCCGGCCGCGGCAACCCTGCTCGATCGGCGGTTCGACACGCCGTCGGAGGCCACGGGGTGGGCTCACGGGCCGACCTCGCGGGCCGTCCCCGCGATCTCCGCGGGCGGGCGGAGGACCACCCGTGGGCCGCGCGGGGACCCCGCCGTGGCACGGCGGTTCCCCTTGCGACCACTACTCAAAGTCAGTACACACATGCTGTCGGCAACCACCGACCGTCACCACAGGCACCGGACCCCCGAGGGCACCGGTTCGCCCACGCTCTTCGGGAGGTCCAATGAAGCAGCTGATCTGGCCGTGGGGTGTGACCATCTTCATCATCTTCTTCATGGTCACCGCCCCCGGCGACGCCGCTGATGTGGTTCACAGCGCATTCGGTGCTCTGGGCACCGTGGCCGACGGGCTCAGCAGTTTCGTCTCGGACGTCGCAGTCTGAGGCCGGGGCCGGGGCGGTGGGGACGCCCCGGCGAGACCGGAAATCCCTCAGAAACTACTGGCCAGGGGACGGGTGACTGCGACCACCGTCGTCCAGTCGGACAGTTCCGAAAGAACAACCCCCCACCGGGCGCCCTTGGCCGCAATTACCTGCCCGTTCCCGACATACATTCCGACATGGCCGGGCGCGAGGGCCGTCCCGTCTGATCCAGGAATGAAGAGAAGGTCCCCCGGCTGCGGCTCGACGGCGGCGACCCGGGGGCCGAACGCAAGCTGATCCGTCGTCACGCGGGGAATGGAGATACCGATCGTCCGGTAAGCAGCCTGCACCAGGGACGAGCAGTCCCACGCGTTGGGCCCGGTAGCGCCCCAGACGTAGGGCTTGCCGATCTGCGACCACATGAAGTCGAGCACCGGCTGGACCGCCTCCACCGACACCTCGGCACCGGTGTCCAGCGCGTCGCCGTACACCTGGGCCTGCGCCAGAATGGTACGCACATAGTTGCGTGTTTCCGGGTAGGGCGGCACACCGGCATAGGCGAGCACGGCACCGGGCCCAGCGTTGTAGGCGGCGAGCATCTTTTCCTGAGCCGAGCCGGGAACGCTCGCCACCGACGCTGCGACAGCGCAGTCGTAACGTGCGGCAGCGGGAATGGCATCGACCGGATTCCACACGTCACCGGTGCCGTGACTGGCCCAGGTGCCAGGCATGAACTGGGCTATTCCCATCGCTCCCACGGGTGACCGGGCCTGCGGGTTGAAGCCCGACTCCTGCCGCAGCTGGGCGGCCAGGATGGCGGGCGTCACCTCGGCGCAGCCGGCCGCGTTCGCCGCATCCGTGATGAGCTGCACGTACTCGGTCGGGATTCCCTCGGAGTTCACGATCGCGCGGCTACCGGTCCGCTGCTCGTCGAGGAACGGCGCGGCGATCAGCAGGATCAGTATGGAGATCAGCAGGAAGACGCCGCCGATGGTGACAAAGCCACCGACGCCCAGCCAGAGCAGCCAGCGCCCTCCGCGGCCCGGTCGCCGCGACGTTCCCACCATGCCCGTCGCCCGCCTCTGCCCGTCGCGTGTCCGTACTACCGGCCCGACTACCGGCCCGGCGCGTCGCCGGCGGCGTTCGCCAGGTCGGCGCCGGCGATCCGCCAGGTGCCATCCGTGCCGGCCAGCATCGTGACCGCCGGTGTCGAGACGGTGATCTCGGGCTGGCCGTCGTTCGAGGCCGTCTCTCTGCGCACATTCAGCAGGAGCGCCACCTGCCCGGATGTGGTGGTGTCGGCCGCTCCGACGGGTGTGACCGCGAGCACCGTGACCGCCGACCGGGTGCCGGCGGCCCGCAGTTCCTGCCAGGCACGATCAGCCTGAGGGTCGTCCCGCCCCCCGTCCGTGCCGTCCACACCCCCACCCGGGCCGGATGCCCCGGTGAGCTTCGCGGCGAAGTCCGGGGTGAGGCAGTCGCGGGCCCGCTCGACCCCGGCCACCGGGCCGGCGTCGGTGCGCGCGTCGAAGGACTGCCACTTCTGAAAGCAGTCCCGGGCCACAGCCTGTGGATCTGTGGGATCAACCGTGGCCTGAGGTTCGGCGGTGGCGGTCGCGAGCGGCGGGCCGGGCGCCTGGCTGGCCCCCGGTGGCGGCCCACTGGTCGGCGACGGCGCCGGCTCGGTCGAAGCATCGTCGAGCGCCGCGCAGCCCACCGCCGTAACCAGGACGAGAGAGATCAATGTCACGCAACGGGCAAGGGGGTGGCACCAGGCGCTATCAGTGTGCCGAACTGGTGTTCCTCCCTCGTGCCCGCGTGGTCTCACTCGTGGCCGTCCAGCCAGTCCCGAACCCGGCCGCGCCGGATCCGCCACTGATGACCCACCTTGCGCGCGGGGATCGCCCGCTCGGACAGGAGCTTGAGCACGGTGCTCTCGGAAAGCCGCAACCACGACACCAGCTCGTCGACGGTCAGCACCTCGTCGTCGTCCGCCGGGCGGCTGGAGCTCGGCATCCTCGCAGGTGGAGAACTCGAGACCACGGGAGACGCCGCCGGCTCGGCGGTCCTCGCCGCCGGCCGGGCGGGCATGCGCGGCGGGCGCGGCGGGCGCGACGAGGCCGCCGGAAAGCCGTCCTGCACCACCCAGGGCCCCCTTCTCGACCGGCGTCAACCAGCCGTTGTGCACCGGCGAGGGAGGCTAACACCGCAATGCCTGCCCTGGCGAGCCCCAACTGGCGCTTGTCATACTTGAATGGCTCGTGTTACATCGATCCGACCGCAGCCGAGAGTAAGTAACAGTAAGTAACTGTAACTGGCACCAATTGGCCAGCAGAGTGGCCGACCGAGCCCATCAGCCCGGCTCCTGACCGAGACCCACCGATCAACCCGGACCAGGCAAGACAACCCGACCAGGCAAGACAACCCGGACCAAGCGATACGGCCCAGACCAAGCAACCAGCCCAGACCTGCCAGGAGGGCGACGGCGCGTGAGCGATGTGCCACAGGCACCGTACGGTGAGGAAGGGGACGCGCGGCCCGTTTCACTGATTGGCGCGCGAATCCCTGCATCCACGCCGTTCGCGGCCGAGCTCCCGGCTCGCGACGGCGAGAGCGAGGACCGCACCGGCGCACGGGCGGCCCGCCGCCGACACCGCAGGCGCGGCGACGAGGACGAGGCCACCGCCACCGGCGGTGGTGACGGACCATGGCAGGACCAGGCGTTCCACCTCGAGGATGCGGCACCGGACGAGCCCGGCCCCACAGGCCGGTCCGGCATGTCGGGGTCAGGCCGGACCGGCATGTTCCGTGACGCCCGTGACGAGCCGCGCGGCCAGGCCCAGCGCCGCGGCCGCCGGCTGCCCCGCACCCCACCGAGCGCCGGCCGTAACGGCACACCGGCCGCCCCCGGCGATTCCGCCCGCGGCGAGGCCGGCCGCGGCGAGGCCGGCCGCGGCGGGCGCACCGCAGCACCGCGTGCGCCCCGCCCCGAACCGCCTGTCGCCGGGGAGCCACCGCGCCGCGTCGACGTCGCCCGCGTCCCCGCCCCGGTACCCCCCGGCCGGTTCGCCGCGTCGTCACCGCTGCCACGGGTCACAGCCGCCAACCCGGCATCGGACGTCCCGGAGGACGAGCTGGCGGAGCGGAATCCGCCGCGCCGCCCGGCGCTACGGCGCGCGGCGACACCCCGCGCCGTCCCGCCGCCGACCCCCATGGGCCGCAAGGACCCGAGCTTCCCGCCCGCCACGGCGGGCTCCGTGGCCGCGCCTGCCGCACCTTCGGCGCCGTCGACCCCCACCGGCCCGGGCACGGCGGCTCCCGCCGGCCGCACCGGTCCGGGCGTTCCGGGTGGTGCCGGCCGAGGTGGTTCGGGTGCCGCGGGCGGAAGGGGCACCTCCGGTCGTTCCGGTCTGTCTCGTTCCGGTTCGTCGGGGGGCGCGCGGCCCTCGAGCAGCGACCCGCAGGAACCACCGTCCCGCCGGGGTGGCGGGACGAGCGCGCCCCCACCGGGCCGCCGACCCACCTCGGCCGGGCCGCGCCGTCCCGGCCGCCCGTCCGCCCTCGCGCCGAGGACTCCCGCCACCGGCCCGCAGCCGGCGGTTCCCCCGCCCGCTGCCACGCCCGCCACGCCGCCGCTCGCGGCTCCCCAGCCACCTGGCGCCACGCTGCCGCCCGCCGCGTCGCAGCCGCCTCCTGCCCCCCAGCCAATCGCTGGCCCGCAGTCGCCGGCCGTCTTCGGAGCGGGCTCGGCGTCGCCCTCCGGCTGGAACGACCCGTCCGGGGGCGGCTATGAGCATCCGAGCCAGCCCGGTGGCGGGCCGGAGCAGGTCTACCCACCAGACGCCGTGCTGCCCGACCAGGCACCCGCGCCCACGGGCGAACCGGCCCCCGCAGCCGGCGCCGTCCCAGCGGGCGAGACGGCCTGGCCGGCAGGGCAGGCCTGGCCGACCGATCCCGCGTGGCCGACGGATCCGGCCTGGCCCGGCGATACCGCGTGGTCCGGCGCTCCTGCGGAGGCCGCGCCCGCGGAGGCCGCGCCCGAAACGACCCCGGCGGCCGGCCCGGCCTGGGACCGGGCCGATGCGTGGCACGAGGCACCGGCACCGGCACCGGCCGAGATCGTGGAGGCGCTCCCGCCCGACCTGAGTGCCCAGCCGGCCGCGGACGACCAGTACGGCACGCCTGGCCAGCACAGCTGGGACGAGGTTGCGCCGTCGGCGGCCCCGGTGCCGCGGCTGGCTGCTCCGACCAGGGTGCCCGCCGTACCCGAGTCGCCTGCGGCCACGGAGAGCGACGAGGTGCCCGCCTCTACCGAGGTGGTCCCCGTCGGGCGCCGCCGCGTCCCGGCTCTCACCGCCGGAGACGAGGTACCGGCCGCGCTGCTGCGGCCGTCCACCCGCCGGCAGTGGCCCGGGCAGGAGAGCTGGGCCAGTGGGGACGGGCCCGAGCCGTGGGAGGAGATCCCGCTCCGGACCACTCTCTCGGACCGGGCGTCCAGCATCCTGCCCGGCTCGTGGCGGATCGTCGTGACCTCGCTGTTTCCCTATTCGGGTACCACCACGCTGACCGGGGTTGTCGGCCTCACCCTGGCGGGGGTGCGCGGTGAGCCGGTGCTCGGCATCGACCTCCACCCTGGAACGGAGACCCCCGGGTTCGTGCCTCCGACCTCGGCCGACAGTGTCGAGATCGACGAGTCACGCGGTGACAACCTGGTCAGCCGGGTCGGCAGCCAGGGGCTGGCCACGGTCGCCGACATCGCCCGCCTGCGTGGCTCCGGCGCAGGTGTTCCCTCCGAGGAGACGCGGGCGCTGATCGGCGCGCGCCGCGCGGGCAGCGTCTACGACCTGGACGTCCTGCCGGTCGACCGCCCTGCCGAGAACAGCACCGAAGGCACCGGCGCCGACGACCGGTCCCCGGTGCCGGTAGACGAACCGGTCACCCCGGCCATGCTGCACGCCGTCCTCGGCGGTCTGGCTCACGCCTACCCGCTGGTCCTCATGGACGCGCCCGCGGCCGCTCCGCTGACCCCCACCGCGCTCCGCTCCGCCGACGCGGTGATCCTGGTGACGCTGGCGACCGCGTCCGACCTGGAAACAACCCTCGCGGACCTGACCGACCCGGAGGGCGCACTCGCCGGTGTCGGCGTGCGGGCCCGTGAGCCGGCCGGCCGCGGGCATCTCGAGCCAGGAGCACCTGACGACGGGACAGCGGATCCGGCGCCTTCCGGGCCCGTCGTGATCGCGGCGGTGGTGTCGCCGCGGCGGGGCCGGCCCTCGCCCCGCGCTCGGAACGCCACCGCGCGGCTGGCCCGTCATGTCGACGGCATTGTGCGGGTCCCTTACGACCCTCGCCTCGACCCCAGCCGTGGCACCCCGGTACGGATTCCCCGGCTGCGGCTGGCAACCCGGCGTGCCTACCTGCGGCTCGCCGCCGAAACGGTGGACGCCCTCGCGGCCGTCGCCGACTCCGAAGGCGACGTGCGGGAGACCGAAGCGCAGGTCAGAGCACAGGCAGAGCCAACACCGGCGGTGGCTCGACCGACCGTCCGGCCACCCGCCGAACTAGCAACACCCAACACCTCGACGCTGCCACACACTGCCGATGCTGATCACGGTCAGGTGCCGGGCGTATCATTTGGCGACCTGCGGCCCGGAAGCCCACCCGCGCGGGTGTCCGAGCCGGATCGTCCGGGCGACCCGTCGCCCGCAGGGAGGGAACCACGATGATCGTCGATGCTGCAGCCGCTTCGGCAGCGGTCATTCTTGCCGTGGAAGTCGACCCGGACGACTCCAAGGCGCCTGGCATCAATGCCCTGAAAGACCTGGTCAACGGTCTGGCAGCCTACGCGGTCGTCGCAGCCGTGGCCGCCGTCCTGTTGGGCGGTATCGCCTGGGCGCTCGGTGAGCGGATGGGGCTCGACCGCGCTTCGGCGGCAGGTAAGAGCGGCGTCCTCGCCGGGTTCGGCCTCGCCTTCCTGGTCGGCGCCGCCGCAGCGTTCGTCAACTTCTTCCTGGCCACCGGCGCCTCCGCTTCCAACGACTCCGATGATGCGAACAGCATGCGCCCGCCGGCCGTGGTCCAGACGTTCACCCCAGCGCCCGCTGATGACATCGTCGATGACCCCGACGTGGTCCATGAGCTTCCGTCCAGCGACTTCTAGCCGGTTCCGGAGGTATCTGGCCTCCGACATTGCGATGATGACCCTGCCGGCAACGGAGGGGAGTGGGCGTTGGTGAGCCTGACGGAGTGGGCATTCGGGCGCCTGATCATCGTCATCGTCGCGACAGCCGCGGTGACCGCGATCGGGGCCGGTGGGATCGGTTACGTTGCCGGGCGGCATTCATCGGACAGCGGACCCAGGACTCCGGCCGATTCCGAACCTGTCCCCGAACAGTCCGCCGAGGCCGCTCCCGAGACACCGGCCGTGGCGGTTTCGCCCACCAGTGAGGTCCCCGTGGCAGCCAGCGACGGCCCGGTGGGTGGGCCCACCCGGGTCAACGAGTTCGGGGTGCCCGTCGGCTACCCCCACACCGAAGCCGGCGCGATAAGCGCCTGCGGTAATTACATTGCAGTAACAAGCGTGGCGAGAAATCGCGAGCAGTCTCGATCTCGGGACGTGATTATGTCAATCTCGGACGAGGCTACCGCGGCTAGACTGTCGAAACTGCTTACCGATATCGATTCAGAGACAGCACGCAATTTCGGAGTTCCCTCAATTCTCGCCCCACAGTTTTTGATGAATCACCGCGTATTCGGCTATCGAATCAGCGACCACAGAGAGAACGAGAGTCGGATCGAAGTTCTCTCAGCTATTGGCGCCGGCCTAGCCGAAGGTCCCCCGAATTTGCGCCCGTCTATGCACTGGGGAACCGACGTCTGTACGATTGCTTGGGATGGCTCAGACTGGAAACTTCGTGACGTTTCGGGAGGGGGAGAAGGACACGCCATGACGGAGCGGAGCTCGGAGTCCTTCGAACGCTTCGCTCTTGCAGGGGTGACATCATGACAAGTGCTCCAGCGACAGAGATTCTCGCCGTTCCAAACCCCCTTTCAGGCATCGGTGATGCCATCTCCGGGATTGCCGGTGGGGCTGCGGAAGATTTTCTGGACTCGGTCGGCAAGGCGTTCTGTAACATGGCGGCCGATCTTTCGGCATCCGTTTTCAGCTTTGCGGCACAGAAGACCGCTGTGGATCTCAATGCCCAGTATGTCGTCGACAACTACAACATCGTCTTCGGCGTCTCGATCCTGATCGTGACCGGTCTCTTCCTCTGTTCGTGCACCGTGGCCGCCCTGCGGGGCGATCCGCATGTGTTCGTGCGGGCCCTGGTCTCGACCGGTACGGCGGTCCTCGGGTCGTTCATCGCCCTGACGCTGCTGCAGATGATCCTCGCCGCCTCGGATGGCATGGCCGAGGCCTTCGGCAACGACAAGGAACTGGGGGCGGACCTCGTCGCCCAGCTGAGAGCATTGCCCGAACAGGGTAATTTCGCCCTCGACCTCGTGCTGTCGCTCCTGGTCGCCATCTTCTCCTTCACCCTCTTCGTGGTGCTGTACATCCGGAAAGTCGCGATCATCGTGGTGGCGGTGTTCATCCCGCTGTATCTGGCGGGTCAGCCGACCATGACGACCAGCACCTGGATCAAGCGCGCGGCGGAGATGCTGGTCGCCCTGATCTTCGCGAAGCCGGTCATCTACGCGATTTTTGCCCTGGGTGCGGGCATCGCCCAGGACCCGTCCGGCTCCACGGTTGACCAGACGCTGAGCATTCTCAGTGGTGTCGTTGTGATGATCGCGGCGGTCTTCTCACCGTTCATGCTCATGCACCTGCTGGGCTTCGCCGATGTTCAGCTGATGCGCGCGGTCGGATCGGCGGGCCGCCGGAGCGCGGCGTCGTTCGGGCATGGCGCGGGCGCACTGCTCGGCTCGACCTCGCGGGACACGTTCCGCGGAATCGGTTCGCGGCTGCAGACCAGGAACCGGGGAATGCTCGGCGATGCCGGCGTGGTCGGGGGCTCGGCGGTCCCCGCCGCACGGCCCGCTGTGCGGCCGGGCCGTGGCGGGAACGCCCCGGCCGGACTGCCCGCGCGCGCCGGAACCGCCGGCGCGGTGCGTGCCAGGGCCAACCGTTCGGGCACGCCGGGTTCGGCTGCGGCCCGCGGTGGGCGTGAGGCGCCGGCGACGGCCGGTGTGCGGGCTGCCCGCAGCACGGTCGGTGCTGCCGCCGGGGCACCCCGGTCCGTCCCGGCGAAGGCCGTCACCACCCGCGGGAGTGGCGGCGTGACCCGGGTCGGCGGGGCTGGTTCGGGTGGCGGGCGGACGTCCGGAGGCAGTGGCCCGGTGGCGAGGCCGCCGGTGACGCCGCAGGCCACGCCGCGGGTCACCCCGCCGGCGCGTACCGGCGGCGGGTGAGCCGATCGTGATCGCCGAACGCAGCTATCGCTTCGGGCCCCTGGAGCGGGGCGGGGTTCTCCTCGGCATGCGCTGGCCGCAGCTCGCCCTGCTGATCGGCGTGATGCTGTCGATCCTGGGCGCGCTGCGCTCGCCGCTGATCTTCGTGCCGCTGTGGCTGCTGCTGGCAGCGGGGTTCGTCTTCGTCGCGTTCGTCCGGGTGGAGGATCGTAACCTCGACCAGTGGGTGCCGATCGTGTTCGGCTTCACGATGCAGAAGGTGACGGGCGAGACGGTGTTCCGCGGAGGCTTCTTCCGGCTCGGGCCGACCGAGGACCGGATGACCAGGACGGTCCTGCCGGGGCCGCTGTCGAGCCTGGTCATCCTGTCGTTCCCGGTGGGCGGCGGCCGGTACGTGGCTGTGGTCAAGGATGTGAAGAAGCAGACCTACACGGCCGTCCTGCAGGTGAAGGGCAGCCAGTTCGCGCTGCTGGAGTCCGGCGACCAGCAGGCCCGGGTGGATGCCTGGGGCGAGCTGCTGGCCGGGCTGACCGGCGGCGGCGGCAAGCTGTCGCGCATCCAGTGGCTGGAGCGGACGCTGCCGGACTCCGGCGACCAGCTGCAGCGCCACTGGCGGGTGCGGGGCCATCACGACGACTCCTGGGCCGCGGAGGCCTACGAGCAGGTGATCGACGCGGCGGGGCCGGTCGCGCAGCGGCATGAGACCTACCTGTCCTTCCAGCTGCGGGCCAAGGACGCCCGCCGGGCCATCCAGCGTGCGGGTGGTGGGGACGAGGCTGCGTGCGCCGTGCTCCTCAGCGAGCTGCGGACGATGGAGGCGGCGCTGGCGCGCGCCACGATCAACACGGTGGGGTGGCTGCCGCCGCGGGCGCTCGCCGCGGTGATCCGCACGACCTACGACCCGTACTCGACCGAGATGATCGACGCTCGCGGCGGCGCGAGCACCGACCTCGCCGGTGGGCTCAAGGGGCTGCCGTCCGGCATCAACCCGGCGATCGCCGGCCCGGTCCGGGCGGTCAACGCCTGGGACCACTACCGCACCGACTCCGGCTTCCACACCACCTACTGGATCAACGGCTGGCCGCGTGTTCCGTCCCCGGCGGCGTTCCTGGCACCGCTGCTGATGGAGACGACCTGCCGGCGTACCGTTTCCCTGGTGGTGGAGCCGCTGCCGGGCCGCAAGGCGGAGAAGGCGGTGAACCGGCGGCGCATGGCGCATCTCGGTGAGCAGCAGATGCGGGACAAGGTGGGCAAGGTGACGACCCAGCGGGACGTCGCCGAGGCGGACGAGGTCGAGCGGCGCGAGCAGGAACTGATCGCCGGCTTCGGTGCCTTCCGCTTCCACGGCTTCGTCACCGTCTCCGCGGACGATCTGGAATCCCTCGCCGACGCCTGTGGCGAGGCCGAGACGCTGGCGTCGCGCAGCCGGCTGGAGATGGTCCGTCTCGTCGGCGAGCAGGACCAGGGCTTCAGTGTCGGCGCGCTGCCGCTCGCGGTGGGGGTTTCGTGACGCCCGCTGACTCCGACGACGCCGGCTACGAGACCGGCCGCCAGACCGGTTTCGACCCGGGCTACGAGACTGGCTACGACCCCGGCTACGGCTACGACGCCAGCAACGAGGCCGAGCCGGGCTGGCAGGCCAGCGGCTTTGCCGACCTGGGCGGCAGCCAGCAGAGCCGCCGGCGGCGGGCGAAGGCACAGGCAGCCCACAGCCGCCGGTCACGGCGTGCGGAGCGCGCGGCGGCGAACGCGGAGAAGATCGCCATGCGCCGGGCGCAGGCAGCACTGCGGCGCGGCGTCCAGCCACCGAAGCTGCTCGGCCCGTACGCCGGCCGGAACTACCACAAGCTCCGCCTGCCGGCCCACATGGAGACCACGGCGCAGATCGCCGGGATCTACCCCTTCGTCGTCGATTCCGGGCTCGACGCGCCCGGCATGTACATCGGGCGGCACGTGTGGTCGGGCAACTCGTTCGACTTCGACGTCTTCGAGCTCTACCGCCAGCAGGTCATCGAGAACCCGAACTTCGCGGTGTTCGGCGCCGTCGGCTCACGCAAGTCGGCGCTGCTCAAGACACTGATCTCCCGCGGGTCGGCGTTCGGCTACCAGGCCGCGGTCCCCTGTGACCCGAAGGGCGAGTACACCCGGCTCGCCCGCCGGCTCGGCTGCGAGCCGACCTACATCGGTCCCGGCCTCTCCACCCGGCTCAACCCGCTGGACGCCCCCCCGCGCCCGCGGGGCATCGCGGACGCCGACTGGGCACGCGAGGTGAAGCGGGCCCGCTCGGCGCTGCTGTCGTCGCTGATCGAGACGGCGAAGGGGGTCCCGCTCACCCCGGCCGAGCACACCGCCGTCGACCTGGCGCTCGACGTCGTCACCCGGCAGATCACCGGGGCCGCGCCCGACCGCTGGGCCACCCCGCTGCTCCCCCACGTGCTCGAGGCGATGACCGACCCGACGGAGGAGGACTGCGCGGCGCTGCCGATGACCGCCACCGAGCTGCGGGACGCCTCCCGCGACGCGACGCTGACGCTGCGGCGGCTCACCCACGGTGCCCTCGGTGGTCTCTTCGACGGTCCGACGACGTCCCCGCTGGACTTCGACCGGCCGATCGCCGTGCTGAACCTGGAGCGGGTCCAGGGCAGCGACGAGATGATCGCACTGATCATGACCTGCGCGCAGGCCTGGATGGAAGCCGCCCTGATGCGCCAGGACGGTGTGCAGCGCTACGTCGTCTACGACGAGTGCTGGCGGCTGATGCGCTTCGCCGGGCTCGTCCGACGCCTCTCCGCCCAGCAGAAGCTGGCGCGGCAGTGGGGCTGTGCGAACGCGATCGTCGCGCACCGCATCTCCGACCTGCTCTCCGCGTCCCCCGACTCGGTGGAGATCGCCAAGGGCCTGCTCGCCGAGACGGCGATCCGCATCCTGTACAAGCAGGCGTCCGACCAGATCGCCGACACGCAGGAGGCGCTGGGCCTCACCGACGTCGCGGCCGACCTGCTCCCGCGGCTGGACCCGGGCTACGCCCTCTGGCTGATCCAGCACCGCGCCTTCTACGTCGAGCACGTCGTGGGCGACCTGGAGATCCCGGTGGTGCTCAACGGGTCCAAGATGCACGGCGAGGTGGACGACACCAACCTCGTGCCGGACGACCTCGACCCCAGCGAGCTCGACCCGCCGGAGCTCGTCCCCACCCTGTGGCAGGACGGGGACGACCACGGTCACGACCCCGCCGAGGAGGACGAGGAGAACCTCGTCGCCGGCCCGCGCTGGTCCGCTCCGCCGCTGGTGCGGGAGGGGCTTCACCACATCCAGGTGGGGGACCCGCACGTCCCCGGTGAAGCGACGCCCCCGCCGACCTACCACGGGATGGGCCAGCCGCCCGCGGGCGGCTCCGGCGCACACCACTGACCCGCCTGCGTGCGGGGCCCCGCACAGCCGGCGGGCCGGCGGCGGGTGAGCGGCGGATCAGGGCGGGATCAGCGGCGGAGCATGCCGCGGAGCCGTGAGCGGGTCGGCCAGGCCGGCGGCGGCCCGGCCACCTCGTAGCCCGGCAGGACCCTCTCGGCGACGTCCACCAGCAGCGCGACGTCGATCGGGCGCAGGACCACACCGGCCGACAGGATGTAGTCCGCGATCCCGGCCAGCGGAAGCAGCAGCACCCCGTCCACCAGCGCGAGCCCGTTCGGGACGTCCGTGCGGGCGAAGGCCACGACCGGCTGGGCCTCGAGCTGCCACCCGGCGGGCAGTTCGGTCACGAGCTGGCTGGTGGCTTCCTCGCCCATCCAGGTGACGAGGCCGAGCATGGCGCGCAGCGGCACCTTGCCCGCCCACACCCCGGCGGCGTTCTGCCGCAGCGGGCCGCGGTGGGCGTCGGTCTCGATCACCCAGGCGCCGGACGGGCCGATCACCAGGTGGTCGATGTTGCCGGCGGAGTCGGCGAGCTGCCGGTCGTGCAGCACGGTGTAACCGGCCCGGCCGAGCCGGTCCAGCGAGCGGGCGGTGCGGCGCTCCGCCTCGGCGTCCACCCGCCAGGCCTCGATCTCCGGCGGAACCCGGTAGTACCGGACGGCGACCACGCCGAGCACGGCGAGAGCCGCGAGCACCGCGCCCTGTGCCACCCGCCCGGCGGACAGGCCGGCCGCACCGCAGAGGAACCCGACCAGCACGCTCGCGCCGACGGCAGCGGCCGCCGCGGTGGCAGCGACCCGCCGCGACCTGTCACCGCGCTCGGCGGCGTACAGCTGCCGGCGGCGCTGGTACTCGGCCATGGCCGACCTGCCTGCCGACCTGTTGGCCGACACGCGATCGTGAGTGTCCGCGGTCACCACCTCCTGTCAGCTCGGTGCCGTCGCCGTGCTTCGGCGGACCGCAGGGGGGTACCAGCGAGTCTGCCCCGATCCGGTCACCGGGCGCTACCAGCAATCTCCATCATCAGGGTCACACTTCCATCCAATTCGCAGTCACAACAGCCCGGAAGCGTGGAACATCCGGGAGAGCCACCGAAGACCCACAGCTCCCTGTCGGGAAGTGGCGGCCATCGTGATGCCTTGTGTCAGGTGGAGTCCGTCCCGACGCCGCCCGCCGAGGGGTAGCCGGGCCGTCGCTGTGGGGAGAACGCCCTCACGATAGGCGCCTCCTTGTGACCGAGGCGCAGGGAGAGGAGCCGCTCGATGCCACTCAGCGTGCCCCCTGGCGCTTCCGTAGACGGGCGAACGACCCGGGCCGGCCGCAACGGCCCGCGCACCCAGCCCGAGACGACCGACAAGGCAGATCACATGGAGACCACCTCCGCGCCCGCGGACGTGCTCCGGTCGTTCGAGGACATCGTCCGGGCCGCCGGGCGGGACGTCCTTGCCCACCCGCACCCGCACGCCGAGCGGCAGGCGGCCGGCGCTGCCGGCCCGGGCAGCGCCGCCGGACCGGGAGACAGGCAGGCCGAGGCCGGCGGCGCGCGCCGGGTCGGGATCGAGATCGAATCGTTCGTCGTCGACGTCACCCGCCCGCAACGGTCCGTCCCGCCGGAGGAGACGGCGGCCGCGCTCGCAGCCGCCGCCGGAGTTACGACCGGGACCGGGTCGGAGACGGAGGGGCGGCTGCCCGGCGGCAGCCGGCTCACCTTCGAGCCCGGCGGGCAGCTCGAGCTGTCCGGTCCCCCGCTGCCGCTGACCGAGGCGGTGGGCGCGATGCGCGGTGACCTCCAGATCGTCCGCGAGGAGCTCGCCCGGGCCGGGCTCGGCGTCGCCGGGTTCGGCGTCGACCCACTGCGGCCGCCGCGCCGGCACTCCACCGCCGCCCGCTACGTGGCGATGGACCGGCACTTCCGCACCTGCGGGGGCGAGGCGGGCCTGACGATGATGTGTTCCACCGCCTCGGTGCAGGTCAACCTGGACGGCGGATCGGGCGACGAGGACATCGTCGCGCGCTTCCGGCTCGCCCATGCGCTGGAGCCGGTCCTGATCGCGATGTTCGCGGCCTCGCCGGTCGGCGCGGGGCAACGGCTCGGCTGGCAGTCCGGCCGGCAGGCGGTGTGGGCCGGGATCGACGCGAGCCGCACCGGGCCGGTCCTGCCCGACCTCGCCGACCTGGCGGACCTCGCGGCCGGGCCGGAGCAGCTCGCCGTGCTGTGGGCCCGCTACCTGCATGACGCGACGCTGATGATGGTCGGCCACGACGACGGCCGGTACCAGGCCGTCGAACGGCCGACGACGTTCGGCGCCTGGCTGGCCGGCGCGGGACCGGTGCGGCGGCCGCCAACCGTCCAGGACCTGGGGTGGCATGCGACGACGCTGTTCCCGCCGGTCCGCCCCCGCGGCTGGCTGGAGCTACGCTACCTGGACGCACAGCCGTCCGGGCTCTGGCCGGTGGCGGTCGCCGTCCCGACGGTGCTGCTCGACGACCCCGACGCCGCCCGCGGCGCGCTCGCCGCGTGCCTGCCGGTGGCCGGCCGGGGCGAGGCAGCGGCCCGGCGCGGGCTGCGCGACCCGGAGCTGTTCCGCGCCGCGGCGCGGTGCATCGACCTCGCCGTCGCGGCTCTCGGCCGGGCCGGCGGTGACCCCGAGCTGCGGGCCGCGGTGGAGGCGTTCGCGGACCGTTACACCCGGCGGCGGCGGTCGCCGGCCGACGATCTGAGCGCGCGCTTCGCGGCGCGCGGGCCGACGGAGCTGCTGCGCGAGGAGGCTGCCCGATGCGTTCCGGTGCCCTGACCGACGGATCCGCTGGACCGGCCGAACCCGCCGACCCCGCCGACCCCGCCGAGGCGGACGGTGTGGACGGGTTGGCCGGCACGGACGGGTCGGCCGGGGTGTCCGGCCTGGAGCCCGCCGCTCCCGCTGGACCGGAAGCGCTCGCGGCGGAGCTCGACGCCGCCCGCAACCGGTCTCTCGGCTACACCGACCTCGCCGAGGACGATCTGCTGCGCCAGCACTCGCCGCTGATGTCCCCGCTCGTCTGGGACCTGGCGCACATCGGCAACTACGAGGAGATCTGGCTGCTGCGCGCGCTCACGGGCGGCCCGGAGCTGCGTCCCGGCCTGGACGGCATCTATGACGCCTTCCGGCACAGCCGGGCGAGCCGGACGACGCTGCCGCTGCTCGGCCCGGCCGAGGCGCGCGGTTACCTGAGCGACGTCCGCGCGCGGGTGCTGGACGTCCTCGCCCGGCTGGACGCCGACCAGCTGCTCCCCGGGTCCGGCCAGGATCGCCGGGAACGGCTGCTGGCGGGCGCCTTCGTGTACGGAATGGTGATCCAGCACGAGCACCAGCACGACGAGACCATGCTCGCCACGCTGCAGCTGCGCAGCGGGCCGCCCGTCCTGGACGACCCCGGGACGGGTCGGCCGGGCAGTGCCGGTGGTGCTGGCAGTACTGGTGGTGCTGGCAGTACTGGTGGTGCTGGTGGTGCGGTCGTCGACGACACCGCGGAGGTGCTGGTACCGGCCGGCGCGTTCACGATGGGGACGTCCGCCGACCCGTGGGCGTACGACAACGAGCGGCCGGCGCACCGCGTGCATCTGCCCGCCTTCCACATCGGCCGGTTCCCGGTGACGAACCGGGCCCAGCTGGCCTTCATCGCCGACGGCGGCTACGACGACGAGCGGTTGTGGTCCGCCGAGGGCTGGGCGTGGCGCTGTCAGGAGGGGCTGACCGCGCCCCTGTTCTGGTCGCGGGACGGCGACGTCTGGACCCGGCGGCGGTTCGGGCGGGTGGAACCCGTCCCGCTGGACGAGCCGGTGCAGCATGTGTGCTGGTACGAGGCCGAGGCGCACGCCCGGTGGGCGGGACGGCGGCTGCCCACCGAGGCCGAGTGGGAGAAGGCCTGCGCGCACGACCCGGTCACCGGGCGTTCACGACGCTATCCATGGGGCGACACCGATCCGACGTCCGAGCATGCGAACCTGGGCCACGGGCTGGCCAGGCCCGTGCCGGTGGGCGGCCGGCCGGCCGGCGCGAGCCCGTGCGGAGCCGAGCAGATGATCGGGGACGTGTGGGAGTGGACCGCAAGCGGATTCACCCCTTATTCCGGTTTCGCTGCGTTCCCGTATCGGGAGTACAGCGAGGTCTTCTATCCTCGGAGCAACGATCCGGCCCGGTTCCGGGTGCTGCGCGGTGGCTCCTGGGCCACTCATCCCCGTGCGGTCCGGTCGACCTTCCGCAACTGGGACTTCCCGATCCGGCGGCAGATCTTCGCCGGGTTCCGGCTCGCCCGCGACGCCGACGCCTCCTGACCCGCGTCCTGACCCGGAGGGGCCATCCGCCTGTGTGCCGTCACCTGGCCTGGCTCGGGGCCCCGCGCACGCTGGCGGAGCTGACCCTCGACCGCCCGTCCGGCCTGCTGCGCCAGTCGTGGGCGCCGCGCCGGATGCGGCACGGCACCGTCAACGCCGACGGCTTCGGTGTCGGCTGGTACGCGCCGGCGCTGCGGCCCGAACCGGCGCGGTACCGGCGCGCCGTCCCGATGTGGACGGACGCCTCCTACGCATCGTTCGCCGGCACGATCAGCTCCGGCTGCGTCCTGGCGGCGGTGCGCAGCGCGACAGTGGGCATGCCCGTCGAGGAGACGGCCACCGCGCCGTTCGCCTCCGGCACGCTGCTGCTGAGCCACAACGGCCGGGTCCACGCGGCCGCGGCGATGCGGGAGCTGCAGGCCCGGACGGACGGGGCGGCGGTGCCCGAGTCGCGCTGCGACTCGGCGGTCGTCGCGGCGCTGCTCTGGGAGCGCACCTCGCGGCTGCCGCTGGCCAAGGCCGTCGCGGATGTCGTCCTCACGCTGGGCGATCTCACCGAACCCGACGGGACGCCCGCCCGGCTGAACCTCCTCGTCACGGACGGTACCCAGATCGTCGCCACGACCTGGCGGGACACCCTCAGCTACCGCGAGGACCCGGACGGCGTTCTTGTCGCAAGCGAGCCGGATGATGACGAACCGGGCTGGGTCGACGTGCCTGACCAACAACTCCTGGTGGCTGACACACGCAAAGTCACTCTCAGTAGCTTGGCCTCCTAGGTCAGCTACTGTGAGTTGCACGAGGCAGACGGAGGACCCACGATGACATCCAGGACGCCGGCCACCGCCCGGGAAACCCTCGGGTCCACGTTCGCCGGAGCAGCCGGCGGCGGATCAGGTGACCCCGACAAAGCCCGTGACAGCAATGGATCCAGCGGGTCCAGCGGCACCGAGGGTCCCACTGGCATCACGGTCGACCGCCACCTCGCTGCGGCGGAACGCCACGCCTCCCTCGCCGCCGACGTCCGCGCCGGTCTGACCTCGCAGCCCCGCGAGCTGCCCCCCAAGTGGTTCTACGACGCCACCGGCGGCCTGCTCTTCGACCGGATCACCCGGCTGCCCGAGTACTACCCGACCCGCCGGGAGCACGCCGTGCTCACCGCCCATGCCGACGAGATCGCCGCCGCCTGCCCGGCCGCGACCCTCGTCGAGCTCGGCTCCGGCACCTCGGAGAAGACCCGGCTGCTGCTCGACGCCCTGCGCCGTCTCGGCACGCTGCGCCGCTTCGTCCCCTTCGACGTGGACGAGGCCACCCTGCTCCAGGCCGGCGCGGACATTCTGCGGGCCTACCCGGGAGTCGCGGTCCGCGCCGTGGTCGGCGACTTCGAGCGCCACCTGGGCAGCCTTCCCGGCGCACCCGCGCGAGCATCCGCGGCATCCGCATCCCCCGGCGCCCAGCCGGCCGTGGGCGGCGACCGGCGGCTCGTCGCCTTCCTCGGCGGCACCATCGGCAACCTGCAGCCCGCCGCCCGCGCGGCGTTCCTGCGCGCCGTGCGTGACCAGCTCCGCGACGGGGACGCCCTGCTGCTCGGCGCCGACCTGGTCAAGGACACCGGACGCCTGGTCGCGGCCTACGACGACAGTGCCGGTGTCACCGCCGCGTTCAACCGGAACGTGCTCTCCGTGATCAACCGCGAACTCGACGCCGACTTCGACCTGCGCGGGTTCGCCCACGTCGCGGCCTGGAACGCGGAGAAGTCCTGGATCGAGATGCGGCTGCGCAGCGTCCGCGACCAGGAGGTCACGGTGCGGGCGCTGGACCTGGTCGCCCGCTTCGAGGACGGCGAGCAGATGCGCACCGAGATCAGCGCCAAGTTCACTCTGGACGGGCTGCGGGCCGAACTCGCCGCGTCCGGCCTCGCCACCAGCCGCCAGTGGACCGACCCGGACCGCGACTTCTCGGTGACCCTCGCCGTCCCCGACTGAGTCAGGAAGCCGCGCGCAGGTCGGCGCAGCCGGTCTCGTCCGGGAGCAGCGGCCGGAAGTCGACCGTCCAGCGCCGGCCACCGGACGTCCACGGCGTCGTGTCCACCGCCGTGCGCGCGGCCGCCAGCAGCACCGTCGCGTCGGTTCCACTGACGGCCACGCAACCCACCTCGAGGCCCTCGACCAGCGGCTCACCTGGCAGCCCCGGGCCGGGCCAGGCCTGCTCCGCCGGAAGCGGGAGGCCGCCTCCGCAGGAGTCCGGCGACTGGACACCACCGGACGGACCTGCCGGCGCCGCACCACCGGACGGGTTCGCAGGCTGGACGCCGCCCGCCGGGCAGTCGCTGACCAGCGGTGCGGCGATCGCGGCGACAGCCGTCGGGACGTACGGCCCGGTGTCGCCGATCGTGCCCGGCAGGTCGGTGAGGGCGTCCAGCAGCCCCTGGATGTCCCGTCGCGCGTTCTGCTGCTCGGCGGTCAGCCCGGTGCCGTCCGCCTCGGCCAGCGCCCGCACCTCCGTCGTTCTGACACCCTCCGGGGTCCGGACCGTGAAGCGGGTCGACGGGACATCGGTGACCGGTGGCTCGCCGTAGTCCCTCCCGGCGCCGACGCCGGCCGCGACCGCGCGGTCGACGAGCCGTTGGACGTCGGCCGGCGCGATCCGCCGCAGCTGGATGTTCGGCAGCGCCGGCGCCGGGAAGATCGCGACCTGCGGACCCTCGGAGATCACCCGGCCACCCGGGTAGACGCTCACCACGGGCAGCCGGGCCGCCAGGATCTGCGGGGTCACGAACCCGCCGACCAGGTCCACCCGCAGCACCGCGGTGTCGTCCACCCCGGACTCGACGGGTGTGCCGGGGTCGCCAGGAGCGCCGGCGGGAGCGGAGCCGACCCCGCGGAGGCTGTCCGACCCGGTGGTGTCACCGGCGCAGGCCACCGCGGTGAGAAACAGGGGGAGGGCGACGGCCGCGAGTCGCGCGCCGCGCAGCGTCATCATCGTCACGGTGCTTCGACGCGGCCGGCCCCCGCCTGGTTCCCCGGCTGCCGCGTCCCGCCCCGGACAGTTCCGCACCGGACAGTTCCGCACCGGACGGCCCGGCGCGGACCGGACAGTCGTCAGGGGCGCGCGGAGAAGACGCGTACGTAGTCGACGATCATCCGCTGCGGGTAGTCGGCGGCGGTGGCCTGGGCGCCGTCCCGGTTCACCGCCACGTTGAGGATCACATAGTGGTCCTTGTCCCACAGCCAGACCGGCACGTCGTCGTGGGTGAACGTACGGATCGTCCGGCCGTCGAAGATGAACCGCAGCGCGGACGGCGTCCACTCCAGTCCGTAGGTGTGGAAGCCGGCGGCGAGGTCCACCCCGGCGTCGTGCATGCCGCCGCGCCCCCAGGTCGCCTGCCAGTGGGCACCGGACTCGTCCACCCCGTGGACGTTGGTGTGCACGGTCGTGGGTGCTGTGGACACGGTCTCGACGACGTCCAGCTCACCGCTCGCCGGCCAGTCGACCTCCGGCATGTTGGAGCCGAGCAGCCAGATCGCGGGGAAGGCACCCTGGCCGGTCGGCAGCACCGCCCGCGCCTCCAGGTAGCCGTACCGCATCGTTCGCTTGCCGAGCGTCTCGATCCGCCCGGAGGAGAACTCCGCGTCGCCGCAGGACGGCTCCCGCCGCGCGGTGATCACCAGGTGGCCGTGACCGTCGGCCGCCAGGTTCCGCCGGTCCGTGGTGTAGCACTGCATCTCCCGGTCGCCCCAGCCGGCGCCGGTCTGGGTGATCCAGGTGGCCGGATCCGGTGTGGCCCCACGGGGCCCGTCGAACTCGTCCGACCACAGCAGGCTCACCTCGTCACCTCTCGCGTGCCCTCCGGTCGCACCGGGCCTGGACGGCGCGACCGGGCTGGAGCCACGCAGGCCGGCAGCCGGTGGGCCTTCCGAACCCTGCTGCCCGCCCCCATGTTCGGCTTCCGGCTCCGCGGAGCCGGCTTCGCCGCCAGGACGATCGGCCGCCCCTGCCCCGGCGCTGCCGGACTCGGCGCTGCCAGCCCCGGCGCCGCCGAAGGCGGAGCCCGCCGCTGGGGCAGTGCCCGTGGTGGGCGGCCGCCCGGGCGCCTCGGCGGACGGAGCCGCGGACCTGCCGGAGGAGGAAGCCGGGGACCGACCGGGCGGGCCCGTGGAGGGGACCAGGGGCCCGCCGGTGGGGATGCCAGCGGCGCCCAGGCGGGCCGGGCCGTCGTCGAGCTGCGGACGGGTGGTCACCGTGATGCCGGTGACCAGGCCGGCCACCACCATCCCGGACAGCAGCGCGGCCGCGGCGGCCGCCCGGGGGCGGGGACGGCGACGGGCACCCCGAAGCGGGGGACGACGATGGGTGGGACGCCGGTGACGAGCCATGGCGAGGCGGATCTCCTCACGGTCAGCCCCCACGGGCCCGGCCGCGACTGCCAACCACCGCACAGATCACATCGTGATCGAACGACTACCTGGCGTCGCTACGGGCGAACAACGCCCACCTTCACACACATCAGGTGATCGATCCAGCAACCGATGGTGATCAACCGGTGATGAGCCGCACGTCACGCGCCGCGCCGGTCGAGGCGGACGTCGCCATCGCCGCGTAGGCACGCAGCGCCGCCGACACGACACGCTCCCGGCCCACCGGTCGGTAGCCGTCGCCGGCCTCGATCTCGGCTCGCCGCGCGGCGAGCTCCTCCTCGGACACGAGAAGCTGCAGCCGGCGGGTCGGGATGTCGATCTCGATGATGTCGCCGTCGCGGACGAGCGCGATCGGGCCGCCGTGCGCCGCCTCCGGCGAGACGTGGCCGATCGACAGACCCGAGCTGCCGCCGGAGAAGCGGCCGTCGGTGATCAGGGCGCACTTCGGCCCCAGCCCGCGGCCCTTGAGGAACGCCGTCGGGTAGAGCATCTCCTGCATGCCGGGGCCACCGCGCGGCCCCTCGTACCGGACGATGATCACGTCCCCGGCCTTGACGACCTTGTTCAGGATCGCGTCGACCGCGGCCTCCTGGCTTTCGACCACCACGGCCGGCCCGCGGAACGTCCACTGGCTCTCGTCGACACCGGCGGTCTTGACCACCGCGCCGTCCGGAGCCAGGTTGCCGCGGAGCACGGCGAGACCACCGTCGGCCGAGTAGGCGTGCTCGGCGGAGCGGATGCACCCGTTCTTCGCGTCGGTGTCGAGGCTGTCCCAGCGGTTGGTGGAGCTGAACGGCTCGATGGTGCGCACCCCGCCGGGCGCCGCGTGGAACAGCTCCACCGCGTCCGGGGACGGGTTCGCGCTGCGGATGTCCCACCGGTCGAGGAACTCGCGCAGGCTCGCCGCGTGCACACTGTGCACGTTCGGATCGAGCTTCCCGCCGCGGTCGAGCTCGCCGAGGATGGCGGGGATCCCGCCGGCGCGGTGGACGTCCTCCATGTAGTAGTCGGTCGAGCTCGGCGCCACCTTGCACAGGCACGGCACCGTGCGGGAGATCTGGTCGATGTCGTCGAGGCCCACGTCCACACCGGCCTCGACGGCAGCGGCCAGCAGGTGCAGCACGGTGTTCGTGGAGCCGCCCATCGCGACGTCCACCGCGAACGCGTTGCGGAACGCCGCCGCCGTCGCGATCGAGCGCGGCAGCACGGCCTCGTCGTCCTTCTCGTAGTAGCGCCGGGCGAGGTCGACGACGAGGCGGCCGGCCTCGACGAACAGGCCGCGCCGGGCCGCCGCCGTCGCCAGCGCCGACCCGTTGCCCGGCAGGGCCAGGCCGAGCGCCTCGGTCAGGCAGTTCATCGAGTTGGCCGTGAACATTCCGGAGCAGGACCCGCAGGTGGGACAGGCCGAGCGCTCGATCGAGCCGAGCTGCTCGTCGCTCACCGCCGGATTCACCGCGGCGGTCATCGCGTCGATCAGGTCGAGCCGCGCGTGGGCCACCCCGTCGGTGATGACGGCCTGGCCGGACTCCATCGCCCCACCCGACACGAAGACCGTGGGGATGTTCAGCCGCAGCGCGGCCAGCAGCATGCCCGGGGTGATCTTGTCGCAGTTCGAGATGCAGACCAGGGCGTCGGCGCAGTGCGCGTTGACCATGTACTCGACGCTGTCGGCGATGATCTCGCGGGAGGGCAGGGAGTACAGCATGCCGCCGTGGCCCATCGCGATTCCGTCGTCCACCGCGATCGTGTTGAACTCCTTGGCGACACCGCCGGAACCGGCAATCGCATCCGCGACGATGGTTCCCAGGTCACGCAGGTGGACGTGGCCCGGCACGAACTGCGTGAAGCTGTTCGCGATCGCGACGATCGGCTTGCCGAAGTCGTCGTCCGTCATGCCGGTCGCGCGCCACAGGGCGCGGGCGCCGGCCATGTTGCGGCCGTGGGTGGTGGTGCGGGAACGCAGAACGGGCATCTTGACCTCTGGGCTGGACTGCGGGGCACGGAACACTGGAGAGGTGCTCGGGACGCCAGACCTGGGCAGGTGGGCACCGGTCCGTGCGTACACACGCGGGGCGCATCCCGATCCGCGGTGTGGATCCGGAGGTCCGCCACCGCAAAGGCTACGCCTCACCTCCGACCATCGGCCCCACCACGATCGCGGATCCCCTCGAGCGCAGCCGGGTGGAAACCCTCAGGGCGTCCAGCCGCGGGGAGGTCCGGCATCCGGATCGTCCCGGTCGTCCGGCTCGCCCGGCCCTGCGTTCCCCTGGTCCCCCGCTCTCCCCTCCGGCCGGTCGGCGCGGTTCGCCCCACCGGCCTCGGCGGCCAGGAAGTCCAGCCAGGTCGGGTCGATGTCCGGCTCAGGCTCCGGTGACGGGTCCGCGGCGGGGCGGTCACCGGTCGGACCAGCGGTGCCCGAGCCAGGCATCTCCGGATGCTCATCCACCGGCCGCGGCCGCGGCGGCTGCTGGTGCGGCGGCTGCCACTGCTGCGGCGGCGGGGGCGGGGGCGCGAAAGGTGATGAGGGCGGCGAGGGCGGCGGTGGAGCGGCCAGCGGATAGCCGGGCCGGCGTCCGGCCCCGGCCCCGGGAGCGGACGGGCTGCCCTGCGCGCCGGGCGTCCACCCGGGGTGGTCCGGCTGACCGTGGGGTGGGACGAAGGGTTGGCCGGGACGGCCCTGCTGCCCCGGTTGGGAGGTGTGACCCGGCTGCCCGGGAAAGCCCGGATAGCCGGCCTGGCCCGCCTGGCCAGGCTGCCCCGCCGGCCCGGGATGGCCGGGATCCGCGGGATGCTGCCCCGCATGGGGGCCGCCGGAGCCGGCCGGCCCACCGGGGGAGCCCGCCCCGGCCCGCGGCCCGGATGCCCGGTTGAACCGCGCCACCGTCGTGCTGCCCCGCCGTCCCCTCCACCATCTGCGGACCGCCAGCACGAGGACCAGTGAGGCGACGGTGCCCAGGAGGGGCGCGACGTGCGGATCGTCGTAGCCGACCAGCTGGTAGATGCTCAGCAGCCCGATGAAGGCGTAGCCGGTCACGAAGAACACGACCGGCCTGAGTCGGATCCGCTCGACGACCCTCCGCAGAACGATCGCGACGAAGAGCCACACGAGGAAGCCGAAGAAGGCGGCGGTGAGCGGCGCGAAGACGAGGTACTCGAAGAAGGTGGCCATCGCAGATCAGGCGGGCCGGGTGCGGGCTAGGCCGACGTCGCCGGCGGGCCCGCCGGGTCCGCACGGTCGGCGATGGCCACCACATGCTCCACCGCCGGAGCACTGGCGAAGTACGGCGAGAGCGCCGCCCGCCACCGGGTGAACCGGTCGGAGCCGCGGAACGTCTCGGTGTGCGCCTCCAGGCTGTCCCAGTCGACGAACAGCACGAAGCGGGACGGTGACTCGACGCCCCTGGTCATCCGCACGGACCGGCAGCCGGGCGTGGTGACCAGTTCGTGCCGGACGAGCAGATAGGCGTCCGCGAACGCCTCCTCGCTGCCGGGCAACACGTCGAACCTCGCGACCTCGACAACCCCGGAGTCGCGCGGGGGAACACCGGAAACGGTCATGGCGTCCAGTCTGTCACCGCCCGGACGACTGTTCAGTCCGGTGGCCCACGGACCCGCCGAGGGTGGTGGGTGGGCAGTCAGTTGGCCATGTCGACGAAACGTGAGTAGTGCCCCTGGAAGGCGACGGTGACGGTACCGGTCGGCCCGTTGCGGTGCTTCGCGATGATCAGATCGGCCTCGCCGGCCCGGGCGGACTCCTTCTCCACCGCGTCCTCCCGGTAGAGCAGGATCACCGCGTCGGCGTCCTGCTCGAGGCTGCCGGACTCACGCAGGTCGGAGACCTGCGGCCGCTTGTCGGCCCGCTGCTCGGAGGCACGGTTGAGCTGCGAGATCGCCACGACCGGAACCTCCAGCTCCTTCGCCAGCAGCTTCAGCGACCGGGAGATCTCGCTGACCTCCTGCTGACGGCTCTCCACCTTCTTCGGCGACGACATGAGCTGCAGGTAGTCGAGGATGACCAGGCGCAGGTCGTTGCGCTGCTTGAGGCGCCGTGCCTTCGCCCGGATCTCCATCATCGTCAGGTTGGGGCTGTCGTCGATGTACAGCGGCGCCTCGGCGACCTCACCCATTCGCCGGGCGAGCCGCCCCCAGTCGTCGTCGGTGAGCCGGCCGGTGCGGATGTTCTGCAGCGACACCCGGGCCTCCGCGGACAGCAGCCGCATGGTGATCTCCATCCGGCTCATCTCCAGCGAGAAGATGACCGAGGTCATGCCGTTCTTGATGGACGCGGCGCGAGCGAAGTCCAGCCCGAGGGTGGACTTTCCGACCGCCGGCCGGGCCGCGACGATCCACAGCTGGCCGCTGTGCAGCCCGTTGGTCAGCTCGTCGAGATCGGTGAAGCCGGTCGGCACGCCGGTGAGTGCCCCGTCGTGGCCCTGGATGGCCTCGATCTCCTCCAGCGCGGGGTTGAGCAGCTCGCCCAGCGGGGTGTAGTCGTCGCTGGTACGCCGCTCGGTCACCTCGTACACGGCGGCCTGCGCCCGGTCGACGACCTCACTGACGTCGGGTGCGGGACCGAAGGCGAGCTGCACGATGCGGGTGCCGGCCTCGGCCAGGCGGCGCAGGACAGCCTTCTCGGCGACGATCCGCGCGTAGTACCCGGCGTTCGCGGCGGTGGGGACGCTGGAGATCAGCGTGTGCATGTAGGCGGGGCCCCCGACCCGCTCCAGCAGGTTCTGCCGGCCGAGCTCGGCGGCGACGCTGATGACGTCGGCCGGCTCGCCGCGCCCGTAGAGATCTCCGATGGTCTCGTACACGGTGGCGTGCGCCGGTCGGTAGAAGTCAGCCGCGTTGAGGACCTCGACGACGTCGGCGATCGCGTCCTTCGAGAGCAGCATGCCGCCGAGGACGCTCTGCTCGGCCGGAAGGTCGTGAGGTGGCGTCCGGTCGAACTCGACCGGTGCTCCGGACCCACGGGTGATGTCGGCGACGCTCACGCCCTGCTGCCCTCCCGCCCTTCGACGCCGACGGCCACGGACCTGACACCCGCCCCGCCGCCAGAACCGACACCGCCAGCAGCGACACCGCCAGAATCGATACGGGCCCCGGCATCGGCGCAGACCCCGACCACCAGCATCGAACATATGTTCGATGTGAGCATGGAGCCTGTCAACTCGGCCGCCCGGCCACCAGTTCGAAGATCATTTCCCCCCGCCCGTCTGGACTACCCGGTCCTCGTGGATAGATGGCCAGTGTGGACGGCTCGACAGTAGGCACACGCACGGGGAGGCTCCAAGAAGTTGTCCACAGCCCCCTGTGGACAACCTGTTGGTAACTGGCAAAGTTCTGGGGAATGCCTTGGGACGGAGCCCGGCGTGACTGTGGACACGCAGCACGGCGGGAACCGGATCCGCAGCGCCCGCCGGTTGTCGGCGCGGCTTCGCCTGTGGACGAAAAATCGTCCGGGCCGTTCTGGGACCATCGTGGGGGTTAACCAGTTCGAGTCATACCGTCCCGGGGTCTGAGCGCGTCGGGTTAGGGAGGCCCGCGCCGCACCAAGCCGGCCGCACGCTGCCAGGTGACGCAACCAGGTGACAGGTGACGCAACCGGGTGAACAGCGTGCCCGACCACCACAAGTTTCCCGCCGCACGGCACCGTCCGCCCCGACCACACGCCGGGGGACAGTGATCTACACGTGGCAGCGGCCCCGCACCGCGGCGCCGAAACACACGGGCTCCGCTGGCTCCCGACCGTGGTCGGGAGCCAGCGGAGCCTCGTCAGCACATCAGCCGGCGCGCCCGCGACGCACCGGCCCCGCCCCGCCCCGCACCGGGTACGGGGTGGCCACGGCGGACGCCCTAGGCCGCGACGACCTGGACGCTCACCTTCGCGGTGATCTCCGGGTGCAGGTGAACCGACACGGAGTGCGAGCCGAGCGCCTTGATCGGCGTGCTCAGTTCGACGCGACGGCGGTCCAGCGCCGGGCCGCCGGCCTCGGTGACGGCGGCGACGACGTCGGCCGCGGTCACCGAGCCGAACAGCCGGCCCTCCTTGCCCGCGCGGCTGGTCAGCCGCACGGACAGCCCGGCCAGCTGGCCGGCGATCTCCTTGGCGTGGTCGAGGTCGCGCACGGAGCGCGCGTCGCGCGCCCGCTTGATCTGCGCGACCTGGCGCTCGGCACCGCGGGTCGCGAGGATCGCGTACTTACGCGGCACCAGGTAGTTGCGCCCGTAGCCGTCGGCGACGTCGACGATGTCGCCGGGGCTACCGAGGCCCGGAACCTCCTGAGTGAGGACGAGCTTCATCGTCATCCCCCTCAGCGAGCCGTCGAGGTGTACGGAAGCAGTGCCATCTCGCGGCTGTTCTTCACCGCGGTCGCGACGTCACGCTGGTGCTGGCTGCAGTTGCCGGTCACTCGACGAGCGCGGATCTTCCCCCGGTCCGAGATGAACTTCCGGAGCAGCGAGGTGTCCTTGTAATCGATGTAGTGGACCTTGTCCTTACAGAAGACGCAAACCTTCTTCTTCGGCTTGCGCACGGCCGCCTTGGCCATGGATGTGCTCCTACCTCGGTTTGAGCGCGAGTTCCGATCGCGCGATGTAGACACCCCGCCCTCAGAACGGGGGCTCGTCGGAGTAGCCACCAGCGGGTTGCGACCAGGGGTCGTCAACGGCACCGCCGGCATAACCGCCGCTGCCCTGACCACCGCCGTAGCCACCACCGCCGGGGCCGCCGGAACCGCCCTGAGCGCCACCGAAGCCGGCGCCAGCCGGGCCGCCAGGCCCGCTCTGGCCACCGCTGAAGCCACCACCGCCGCCGCCGGGGCCACCCTGACCACCGAAGCCGCCGCCACCGCGGGAGGCCTTCGTGATCTTCGTGGTGGCGTACCGCAGGGACGGGCCGATCTCATCGACGTCTAGTTCGATCACAGTGCGCTTCTCGCCCTCACGGGTCTCGAAGGAGCGCTGCTTGAGGCGCCCCTGAATGATTACCCGCGCACCCTTGGTGAGGGACTCGGCGACGTGCTCGGCGGCCTGACGCCAGATCGAGCAGCGCAGGAAGAGCGCCTCGCCGTCCTTCCACTCGTTCGTGCCACGATCGAGTGTGCGCGGGGTGGATGCGACCGTGAAGCTCGCGACTGCGGCCCCGTTCGGTGTGAAGCGCAGCTCGGGGTCGTTGGTCAGGTTGCCGACGACCGTGATCACCGTTTCACCGGCCATGATCACAACTCCCTGGCTGGACAACCCGCCCCGGCGCGAGACGCGCCGTACGGGCGGGGTACGTCACGCCGCCGCCCGGCGCACGGGCTTCGGCGCCTTCGGCTCGGGCAGGCGGATCACCTTGGTACGGATCACCGACTCGTTCAGCACGAGCTGACGGTCCAGCTCGGCGACGACGGCCGGCTCCGTGTGCAGGTCGATGACCGCGTAGATGCCCTCGTGGCTCTTCGCGATCTCGTAGGAGAGCCGGCGGCGGCCCCAGACCTCGACCTTCTCCACCACGCCGCCGCCCTGGCGGACGACGTTGAGGTACTGGTCGAGTGACGGTGCGACCGTGCGCTCCTCGAGCTCGGAATCGAGGATCACCATCAGTTCATAGTGACGTGACAAGGCTGAACCCACCTCCTGTGGACTCTAGCGGCCACGGATGACCCGTGGCAGGAGGGACCGCATGCCGGGGCGGCTGAGCTCGGCGGTCAGCAAAGCTGTGTGAGCAGCAGAGCTGTACCGCCAGCAGAGCGCCGCACCGTCGGCACACGGCATGTCTGGACGAGATTACTCGACGCGCCCGCGGATGGACGGAAGGCTCAGCAGCCGGATCACCCGGAGCCACACCACGGCGACGCCGATGACGCCGGCCAGGTCGACGACGACCAGGAGCCCGTGGGCATGCCGGCCGGGCTCGGGCACCACGACGGCGAGGATCAGGAAGAGCAGCGCCAGCAGGCTGGCGGCGGCTGCCGGCACCAGCAGTGACGGCGGCAGTCGCCCGCTGCCGAGGCGCACCGGGGAGGCGCTGCCCCCCTCCTGGCGCGCCGAGGTCGCGGCGGTCGCCGCCGGGCCCGCGGGTTCGTCCCGTCCATGGTCAGCCACGCACCCATCCTGGACCATGGCCGGCCGCGAGGGCGCGCATCCGATCACGGTGGCCGTGTCGCTCCGTCCTCGCGGGCGGGCGGCGGCCTCAGTCGACCCAGTTCCCCTGCGTGAAGGCAACGACGAAGACCACCATGAGCGGCGCGCAGCACCACACGTACACACCGCGCACCCAGGGCCTCCGCGCACCCGCCCTGGCCAGCAGCAGGTAGAGCGGGAAGGCGACGAGAATGCCGCGGATTCCCGACGCGTAGTAGTTCGAGAAGCTCATCAGGATCGTCATGAGCCCGACGAACGTCGCCTCACCCCAGCGCCGCGACCACAGCAGGACAGCGGTGAGCAGCACTCCGATGACGACGGCGAGCAGCTCACCCCGCCAGAACCAGACGAACGTCGCCGCGCCGTTCCCGTCGAAGGCCGAGTGCCAGGTCTTCGACCAGCCGTGCCACGGCCAGTCGACGGCCCGGTTCCAGCCGGCGCGCATCGCGTCGGTGTAGGAGTCCCATTGCCCGCTCCGGACCCGCAGGTAGAGGATGAACCCGATGATCGGCAGTGGAGGCAGCGCCAGGGCCAGCGCGGGCCGGGCGACCACCGGCCTGCCGGCCGCGCGCCGCACGACCACGTACTGCACGACCAGCGCGGCGCAGAACGGCAGGCCGGTCACCCGCGCCGAGGCCGCCGCCGCGCCCAGCAGGCCGGCGAGCAGCCAGCGGTCACGCCGCGCCGCCAGCCAGGCCGCCGCGGCGAAGCCGAGGAACACCCCTTCGGAGTAGGCCGCGAACAGGAAGACGGCGTAGGGGAAGCAGACCAGCGCCAGAACCGCGAACCGCGCGTCCGCCTCGCCCACCTCGTCGGCCGCCAGCCGCCACAGCGCGGCCACCCCGAGAATGCCGACCAGGAACGAGACGACGAGGCCGGCGGCGATCCAGTCCGGGACGACGACGTGCACGGCGCGAATCGCCAGCGGCAGCCCCGGGAAGTCGACCTCGGTGCGGTCCGAGTACGCGTCGGAGAGATAGCCGTAGCGGGCCACCTTCGTGAACAGGCCGACATCCCAGCGGTCCCACAGCGTGGTCAGGCCGGGGACGTCCCGGACCGGCCCGTTCGACAGGGCCCGGGCGCCGGCGAGCGACGCGATGACCACCGCCACCCGGCTCGCCACCCAGAGCGGCAGCGTCGCCTGCACGGCCCCGGGGAGCCGCGCCCAGCCGTTCCGGAGCCACGTGCTCGCGGACCTGGACCCGGACCAGGACCGAGCCCCGTACCCACTTCGGCCCTCGGCACCAGGAGCGGGAACGGGAACGGGAACATCGTCGACGGCGACACCGCCCGTGGTCCCGCCGCGGCTCGGTGCGTCGTCGGTGCGGCCGGCGGGCCGCGCATCGCCGGTGCTGCGGTCGGGCTCCGGTCCGCCCTGCCCGGAGGGAGTGGGCGGCGAGTGCTCCGTGGTCATTCGACCGACGCGGGGACGCCCGCCGGCACGGCCTCCCGCGAGCGTCGGGGCCGGCGCGGCAGCAGCGAGCGCGCGCCGAACTGCCCGCCCCGGACGTCCGGCGCGCCGTCGAGCATCCCGCCGGCGGGGTCGTCCAGGCCGTCGGCGCGGACGACGTCCCGTTCGGGCCGGAGGATCTCCCGCACCACGAACGCGGCGAGGACACACAGGACCAGATCGCGCAGGACCACGGCGCCGACGAACCAGCCGCGGTCGATGCCGTCGGCACCCGAGGTGTCGTTGAAGATGAAGTGCATGAAACGGGTGAACAGCACCCACACCTCACAGGCCTGCCAGACCAGGAACAGCCGCCAGCGGGGCCTGGCCAGCGCGACCAGGGGCAGCAGCCAGATCGTGTACTGCGGCGAGAAGACCTTGTTGGTCAGCAGGAAGGCGATGACGAGCAGCAGGACCACCTGCGGGACGCGCGGCCGCCGTGGTGCGAGCAGGGCCAGTGCGAGGATCCCGGCGACGGCCGCCACGAGGAGCACCGCCGTGATGGTGTTCAGCGTCCCCACCGGAATGCCGTGCTCGTGCACCGCGCCCAGCACCAGCGGCGTGGCGATCGCCGGGACCAGCCAGCACACGACGGCCGCCGCGACGACCGGCCGGGTCAGCCAGGGCCATCTGCGGATCGCCAGCCAGGCGGCGAGCCCCGCCAGCAGCAGCGTGACGGCCAGGACGAGCAGATGCACGGGAGCGAACCAGCCGGTGTCGTACTTGCCCGCGGCCCAGGTGAGCCCGAAGGCGAGTGAGTCCCAGTCGGCACCGCGCTCGGAGTTGAGCTCGAAGAAGCGCTGCAGGCCGTTGTGGGCGCCGGCGCTCTCACCGTCCAGCAGGGCGACCCAGTCGCCGCCGCCCCAGAACGTCGACCAGATGCCGTCGCTGACCTTGGTCGTCCCGTCGAAGTAGCCGGCGGTCAGCCACACCGGCAGCATCACCAGTACCACCGTGCCGACCGCGAAGACCGAGGTGCGGGCCAGCTCCCGCATCCGCCCGGTCCGCAGGCACAGCGCGGCCAGCCCGACGAGGAAGAAGACCGGGTAGAGCTTGGTGACGATGCCCAGCCCGAACAGGATGCCGGCGAGCCGCGGGGCGCGCCGCGACCAGGCCAGCAGGCCGCCGGCGGCGAACGCGACGGCAAGGATGTCCCAGTTGGTCAGCAGGTGCAGGACGAGTGTCGGGGCCAGCGCGAGGAGCGCCGCGTCCCAGACCCGGGTGCGCCCGGCGGTCAGCGCGGTACAGGCGACCGCGACGCAGGCCGCGAGGACGAACAGCAGCGCGGTGAAGTCGTAGAACAGGGCCGACCGGGAGTCCATCGAGTAGTGGTCGAAGACCTGGGCGCCGGTCTCGTCGGTACGGAAGACCGCCTCCGGCGCCGAGCCGAGGCCGGCGAACAGGGAGGTGAACTGCATCGCCGCGCCGATGACCGGCGGGTACTCGGTGGGGTAGTCCAGGTAGGGGATCTTGCCATCGATCAGGCCCTCCTGGCTGTAGAGGGCGACCACGTCCGAGTAGCACATCCGGGTGTACTGGTACTCCTCGGACCAGTTCCGGGTGTCGCGGCAGCCCGCCTTCTGGACGTAGCCGAGCACGCAGGTGACGACGACCAGCAGCATCAGCAGGCGCAGCGGCGTCCACCAGGTGCGGTTCGCGCCGATGACGGCATGCCGCCCGGGCGGGCCGCCGACGATCTCACTCGCGCCCGCGACCACCGGGTCGTGACGCGCCGGGCTGGACCGGGTGGGCGACGCCGGGGTCGTGGCCATGCGGGCCATTCTGGTACACGGCGTCCGCGCCCCGTCCGACGACACTTGCGGCGCCGGCCGCCCAGGTGCGGTGGACGTTCCGCGGCAGTGCTCCGGGACGCAGCAGGGCTCCGGGATCAGTGCGGGCCTGGGCGCGCGGAACGGGACGGCCGTGACGGCGTCGGCGGAGGAGCAGCGCCGTCACGGCCTCGCTCAGTTGTTGAACGGGTCCACCACGATTCCGCCGGGTGTTCGTGACGGTCGAGGTCGGGTGGGTTGCTGTCCGGTCTGGCCACCCTGCTGTCCGGTCTGGCCGCTCTGGCCACCGCGGCCGTTGCGGTCATCGTCGTCCCCGAAAAGGTCCCAGTCGCCGATCCCGCCGCTGCCGCCGGTGGACGGCTGGGTCGGCAGCTCGGACGGCGGCGTCGTGGGGGCCGGCGCCGGGCTGCGCAGCGTGACCGCGCCGCCGTAGGCGGGCGGGTCGAACCCGGTCACCGGCTCGTCCTTCAGCGCGGCGTCCATGAAGGCCTTCCAGATCCGCGCCGGGTAGGTCCCTCCATAGACCCCGTTCTCGGCCCCTGGGATGCCTTTGAGGAGGTCGGTGTTCTCCCCCTTGCCCCGGAACATGTTCACGCAGGAGGCGATCTGCTTCGTGTACCCGCAGAACCAGGCGGAGCGGAAGTCGTCCGTGGTGCCCGTCTTACCTGCGGCCGGCCGGTTGTTCGCGAGCCTGGCGCTTTTGCCGGTGCCGTGGTCCAGCACGGCCTGCAGCGCGAACGTCGCGTCCCGCGCGACGGTCGGCGGGATCACCGGCTCGCCGGTGGTCTCGCCGTCCCGCGGGGGCAGGATGTCCTCGCCCGAGCTGTCCTCCACCCGGGCGACGATGTGCGGAGTGGACCGGTAACCACCGCTGGCGAGGGTGCTGTAGACCTGCGTCATGTCCAGGGCGGAGACGCCGTCCTGGCCCAGGGTGACACCGGCGACGTCGTCGAGCTGGGTCTCCTCGTCCACACCCATGTCGCGGGCGGTCTGAATGATGTCGTTGACCCCGATATCGACACCCAGCGGCACGTACACCGTGTTGATCGATTCCGCGGTCGACTCGACCAGATCCGGCCAGCCCAGATGGCCCGGCTCACTCTCGTCGTTGCCGAAATGGTAGTCACCGATGGTCATGTCGGCCGGAGCCTCGTAGGTCGACCTCAGGCTGATGCCTTCCTTCAGCGCGGTCACCAGGGTCACGGTCTTGAACGTCGAGCCGGGCGGGACCCTCGCCCCGGACACGTTGTCGACGAACTGTTCCTGACCGTTGTCGCCCTTGCCGTACAGGGAGCCGCCGTACCAGGCCAGTACCTCGCCGGTGCCCGGTTTCAGCGCGACCAGTCCGGTGCGCAGATCGGGCACGGCCGCGTAGGCCTGGGCGATCTGGTCGTTGACGGCCTGGAACGCCGCGGTCTGCCGCCCTTCGTCCAGGGTCGTGGTGATACGCAGGCCACCGCGGTTGATCTGGTCCTCGGTGATCCCGTTGGCGTCCAGTTCCCTCTTCACCTGGTCACGGATGTAGCCGACCTGGTCGGAGGAGGTGTAGTCGCCGCTCTCGTCCTTGTCCAGGACGGGCGGCGGCTTCTCGTTCGCCAGCGAAGCCGGCGCCCAGCCCTGGGCGACCATCGTGGCGACGACGTCCTTCCACCGGGCCTCCGCGGGCCCCGGGTTCTCCTTGGGGTCCAGATAGTTCGGCGACCGGATGAGGCCGGCGATCACCGCGCCCTCACCGGCGGTGAGCTGCGCGGCGGGCTTGCCGAAGTAGCTCTTGGCCGCGGCCTCGATACCGTACGACTGGCGCCCGAAGTAGATCGTGTTCAGGTAGTACTCCAGGATCTGGTCCTTGGAGTACTTCCGGTCCAGCTTGATCGCGAGAACGATCTCCCGCATCTTCCGGGTGAACGTGCGGTCCTGCGTCAGGTAGGCGTTCTTCGCGTACTGCTGGGTGATCGTCGAGCCGCCCTGGGAGATCTCACCGCCGGTGACGTTCACCCACATGGCGCGGGCGATGCCCTTCGGCGAGATGCCGGGCTCGTTGTAGAAGTTGTAGTTCTCCGCTGCCAGCACCGCGTGCTGGACGTCCTTCGACACCTGGGAGAGCGGGACGTCGGTGCGGTTCACCGTGCCGATCCGGGTGATCTCACCGCCGCCCGCCCAGGCGATGATCGACGTCTGGTCGGTCTTGACCTCGTCGGGCAGCGGCACCCGGGTGGCCGCGTAGATCACCGCGATGCCGGCGACGAACAGCAGCGACCCCGAGGTCAGGCCGATGAGCACCAGGCGGCGGAACCACCGCGGCCGGTTGCGCCACCACTTCGGGCCGCGTCGGCCCTGGGTGCGGCGCGCGGCACCGCGCCCGCCCGGGTCACGCTCTCCGGGGCGCGGCGGACCGCCGGGCCGCCGGCCCGGTGCCGCACGGCGCGGGCCGGACGCCCGGTCCACGCCGTTCATGCGCGCCGTGGCCGAGGACCCGGCGCCTGAGTCCCGGCTCATGTCGTCCAGCTCGTCGAGGCCGCCGGAGCGCCCGGTGGCGCCGCCGGGCGTGACCTTGCGGTACACGGTGGCGTCCGCGGTGCGCTCGGCGACATCGACCCGGCTCAGCGCGGCCTGGTCGACGGTGTCGTAGATGGCGTTGGGCCGGGCGGGCGGCTGCTCGGGCGCCGACGGGCGCCCACCGCCCGGGCGGACGGCCCGCAGCCGGGTGGTGGCGGCTGACAGCCGCTCGGTACGGTCCCTCCGTTCGGGCTCGCCCCGCCCGCCGCGCTCGCCTCGTCCGCCTCTGTCGTCGACGGCGGACGGTCGGCCCGCGGCGCGCTCCGCGGCGGCGCGGCCGGCGACCGAACGCGGCCCACGGCCGGACGCGGGTGGTTCCCCGGGACCGGAGCTGGCGGCGCGCGTCAGGTCGCCCCGGTCGGGGTCCTCGCGCCCGAACTGCCCGCGGGGACTGGAGACGCGGCCCGAGCCGGTCCGCCCGGCCCCGGTCTGGCGGGATCCGCCGCGATCGGAGTACCCGCGGCCACCTGCCGTGCCCGCGCCGGTCCCGCTGCCGGTCCCAGCTCCCGCGGCGGCGGCGCGGCCCGTCGCCGGCCTGCCAGCCGGACCGGAGCCGGGCCTTGCGGGGGCGCCCGCGCGGTCGTCGGCGCGGTCGTCGGCGCGGCTGTCGGCGCGACCGGCATGGCCGGTGCGACTGGTCGAATCAGCGCGTTCAGGGGTCGCCGGGCGGCCACCGGGCCGGCCAGGCGCCTGACCACCGGTGGGAGCGGCCGGCGGGCCGGCGGGGGTGCGCTGCGCGGAGCGTCCGTCCGGACCGGAGCCAGGGCGGGAGCGGGTGGCGGCCTCGGTCTCCCGGCGGCGGGCGGCGGCGCCCCGGTCGGGCGTCCAGCCACCGGCCTCGGCCTCGGCTGCGCCGGGCCCGCCACGGCCAGCCGCGGGCGGCCCGCCAGCGCTGGCGGCACCCGGACCTCGCCGGGCACCCGGCCCGCCGGGAACCGGCCCACCGGGCGGCGGCGGCCCGCCGGCCACCGGGGCGCCGGGGCGTGGCCGCTCGGCGCCCGAGCCCGGCGCGGCCCCACGCGGGTCCTCGCCGTTGCCGGCACCAGGCCCGATCGCCCTTGTGCCCTGGCTGTAGGGAGTGCTCACCAGCTACCCCATCCGTCGCCGTGAATCCCCCCGGTCACCGTGCTCATGCCATGGTCCGGCCGGTGCCGCATCCGGTGTGGCACGCCAAAGGCGGCCGCACCCACGTGGAAACCCACATGGCAGACCAGAATCTCACGCCAGATCGGGACACCCGCGAGAGGGCACCTATGTGCGGGTGGCGCCGGAGCGCGTGGGCGTCAGGTGTCGGCGGCCCGGCGGCCGGAGTGCTTCCTCGCCGGCGGCTCGCCCGTGCCGATCACATACGAGGTGATCAGGTGGTTCCAGCCGCAGGGCTGGCACACCTCCACGACGTAGACATGCAGCTCGCTGTACCGGGCGGCGAGACCGGGGAGCTCCTTGGTCGCCCGCACCCGGCCGGAGCTCGGGCCCAGCTCGTCGCCATAGGTGTAGGTGACGTTGACGAGCGGGTCGCCGCCCCGGCAGACCGGGCACCGCTTCCTGCTGGGCTCGCCGTGGTATCTCGCGGCCCGAACCAGATACGGATGCGCGTCGCAGACGTCGCCGGAGGCGACCCTTCCTGCGAACAGGTCGCCCAGCGTCGCCCTGCGGGCGAGCGCGTAGTCGACGACCGACCGTGGACGCATGGCTGCCACGGTACGCCGACGCCGGACCCCGGGCAGACGGAAACGACAGAACTTGACGAGCCGGCCAGGCCCCCCGCGGCCTCACACCGGCCTCCTCCCGCCGCCCCGAATCGCCGGCACATCCGGGTGCACGGGTTGGCTTGTCGACGTCGGTCCGTCATCGCCCGGTCGCCGATCCGCCATCCACTGTTGCCGTGGTCGTACCGGAAGGGCTATCCTCGATGTATCGCATCGATATGTTGGCGCGACAGGACAGCTCGATGCAGTTTCTCGATGCAGTACCTCGATACAGCTGGCCTCAGGGCGGCCTGGCCACCACGACCGGGAGGAGAGCGCGCATGTTGGAGCTGGCGGTGCTCGCACTCCTGTCGGAAAGCCCCATGCACGGCTACGAGCTGCGCAAGCGGCTCGCCGCCGTGCTCGGGTCCTTTCACCGCTTCAGCTACGGGTCGCTCTACCCGTGCCTGCGCCGGCTGCAGGCCTCCGGGTACGTGACCGCGGACGACGCCGGCGCCGCCGCCCGCATCGGGGGGCGCAGCCGGGTCGTCTACACCCTCACTGGCGAGGGCAAGGAGAAACTCTCCGAGCTGCTCGGCGAAGGCGGGCCGTCCTCCTGGGAGGACGAGATGTTCGGCGTCCGCTTCGCCTTCTTCTCCAAGACCGACGCGGCGGTGCGGCTGCGGATCCTCGAGGGGCGGCGCGGCCGGCTCGAGGAGCGTGGAGAGAAGGTGCGTTCGGCGCTGTCCCGCACCCAGAAGCGGCTCGACTCCTACACCCTCGAGCTGCAGCGCCACGGGCTCGAATCAGTGGAGCGCGAGGTCAGATGGCTCAGCGAGCTGATCGAGACGGAACGGGCCCAGAAGCCCGCATCCCCTCCCGGGGCACAGCTGTTGTCCACATCATCCACAGAGTTGTCCACAGGTTCGTCCACAGCTGAGGCAGCCTCGGCCGCGGGCGGATCGGCGGGCGGCATCCCGGGCGACCCGACGATCCGCGCCGACGGCCCTGACGGCGCGGGCACATCCCCGGGTCCCGAAAGCTAGCGCGGGCCTGGTCCGGCGGGCCTCGGGAGCAGCGTCCGTACGCACGGACCCGGCGCCCGGAGGCCCGCCGCGCCGGGCTTGTACCGGGCCGGGCCCGACAGCCGGTGGTCCGGCGGGCCGGACCACCGGCGCGGGCTCGTCCTCAGGCTCGTTCCCGGGTTCGTCCTGGCCGCTTCTGTGGTGCCCGGCCAGCAGAGCACCTGCCAGCCAGCACCATGCACCTGCACCTGCACCTGCCAGTCAGTGAACGCCAGCATCCCCTCCACCAGCCAAGGAGCGCATCCGTCATGGGTTCGGTACGTGTCGCCATCGTCGGTGTGGGCAACTGCGCCGCTTCTCTCGTCCAAGGGGTCGAGTACTACCGCGACGCCGACCCGTCCGCCCAGGTCCCTGGCCTGATGCATGTGACGCTCGGCGACTACCACGTCTCCGACCTGACCTTCGTCGCCGCGTTCGACGTGGACGCGAAGAAGGTCGGCCGGGACCTCTCGGAGGCCATCGTGGCCAGCGAGAACAACACCATCAAGATCGCGGACGTGCCCCCGCTCGGGCTGACCGTCGCCCGCGGGCACACCTTCGACGGTCTCGGCCGCTACTACCGCGAGACCATCGAGGAGTCCGACGAGGCCCCGGTCGACGTCGTCGCGGCGCTGCGCGAGGCCCGGGCCGACGTCCTGGTCTGCTACCTGCCGGTCGGGTCCGAGGACGCGGCGAAGTTCTACGCCCAGTGCGCCATCGATGCCGGAGTGGCCTTCATCAACTGCCTCCCGGTGTTCATCGCCGGTGTCCCCGAGTGGGCCGAGAAGTTCCGCGCGGCGGGCGTGCCGATCGTCGGCGACGACATCAAGTCGCAGGTCGGCGCGACCATTACCCACCGCGTGCTGGCGAAGCTGTTCGAGGACCGCGGTGTCATCCTCGACCGCACGATGCAGCTCAACGTCGGCGGCAACATGGACTTCAAGAACATGCTCGAGCGGGAGCGGCTGGAGTCCAAGAAGATCTCCAAGACGCAGGCCGTGACCTCCCAGGTGTCTCATGACCTGGGCAAGGACAACGTGCACATCGGCCCGTCCGACTACGTGGCCTGGCTCGACGACCGCAAGTGGGCGTACGTCCGCCTCGAGGGCCGCGCGTTCGGTGACGTCCCGCTGAACCTGGAGTACAAGCTCGAGGTCTGGGACTCCCCCAACAGCGCCGGTGTCGTCATCGACGCCGTCCGCTGCGCGAAGATCGCCCTCGACCGCGGTGTCGGTGGCCCGATCCTCTCCGCGTCGTCGTACTTCATGAAGTCGCCGCCGGAGCAGTACCGCGACAGCGACGCCCGCGACAAGGTCGCTGCCTTCATCCGCGGCGAGGGCTGAGCCCCGGCCGGGCCGAGCCCGGCGTGGTGCCCGAGCCGCCGCGAGTGCCCGAGACGGCACTCGCGGCGGCACTCGCGGCGGCTCTCGCCGTCTCGCTCACCACGAGTACGAGGAGGCGCTCACCACGGGGGACGGCCCTGCGGCACGGTCAGTGGGGGATCTCGGTGAGTGCGCCGACCAGGACCCCGAAGATGTTGTTCGGATCCAGCGCGGGATAGGTCTCGGCGCCGGTGGCCTCCGAGATCCGGGCGAGCGCGCCGAGGTCGGCCTCCGTCCCGTAGCCGATCGTGACGATCTCGACCGGGCGTCGCGGTGAGTACTCCTCCCGCAGGGTTCGCACCAGCTCGTCGAGGGAGAGGCTGCCCGGATCGGAGTTCCTCCCGTCGGTGACCAGCACCACCTGGTTGGGCCGGCCGTCCAGGTAGTGCCCGGTCATGTACCGGAAGGCGGCGAGCGCGGTGTCGTAGAGCCCGGTGTCGCCGCGCGCCTCGATCGCGTCCATCGCGTCCACCAGGGCCTGCGCCCTCGTCGACGGACCGAGCTGCTCGTTGATCGGGCCGAGCGGGACGAGCTCCGCCCAGTCCTGCTCTCCGCGCAGCCGCACGGAGAAGCGCCACAGCCCGAGCCGGCTGTCGTCGGCGAACAGCGGGAGCGCGGCCTTCGCCGCGTCGATGGCCACCGTCAGGCGGCTACGTCCCGGCCCGCCGGGGACCGGTTCGTTCATCGAGCCCGAGGTGTCCAGGACGGCGAGGACGTTCGCGCGCTGGTGCACGCTGATGAAGGTCGCCTGCAGCGCGGCCAGCACCGACGCGGTCAGTGGATGCTTCTTCTCCAGGTGCGGTCGTGCGAGCAGGCCGATCTCCGGCCCGAAGGAGTCCGCGACGCCGTCCGGCGGTCGGAAACCGCTGTGGGCCAGCGCTGACCTGCCTCGCGGTGACTGCACCACCGCCAGCAGATCGCGCGCCATGCGTGCCTTCACCGGGTCCGCCGAGGCACGACTCAGCTCGATGTAGCGGATCTCGTCCAACGTCTGGCCGTCGTCCGGATAGGACGCGACGAGTTGTTCCCCGCCCGGCATCCCGCCGCCCGCGCCGCCGTCCGCGGCCGCGGGCGCGCCGTCCGCGGCCGCGGGCGCGCCGTCCGCGGCCGCGGGCGCGCCGTCCGCGGCTACGGGTGCGCCGTCCGCGGCTACGGGTGCGCCGCCGGTTCCCAGACCACGGTTGTACTGGTAGACCACGCTCTCCGAGAGCAGGGCGACCGACATCCGCGGTGCTTCGGGGCTGTCGACGTCGGCGGCGCGCAACGCGGTGAGCAGGCCGGCGTCCGAGTCAGGCACCAGGCCTGCCCGGCGTTCCAGCTCGAGCACGGCCCGCCTCGCCGTCATGTCGCTCGTGACGACACGTTCCGTGAGCTGCTCGGGCGGGACGTCCAGCGCGAGCGAGACCGCGTTGGTCAGTGCGGTCAGCCCGGCCGTCGACGTCCGCGGGTCGGGCAGGCCGACGGAGAAGTCTCCCCAGGCCTCCTGGCCGCGAGCGCCCCAGAAGTCCTCGGCGCCGAGGAACTCCTGCAGCTCGACCCAGGAGACCTGGTTGCGTGGCCAGCCGAGCGCCTCCGCCATCGGGCGGGGCATCGCAAGGACCACCGGTGAGGTGGCGATCACCGTCCCGGAGTCGATCAGCAGCCGGTTGGCCGGTTCGGTGGTTCGGGCGAGAGCCAGCCAGTCGGCGGAGTCGGGCACCCACACGTCCGGTATCTCGCCGGCGCCCGGCTCGTTCCAGCCCCCGCGCAGGTAGGAGGCGGCCTTGCCGCCGTCGACGGTGTTCACCTCAAGAGAGGCGCAGTAGCCGAAGACCGCCGGGTGCTCGCTGCGGTAGGCCACCGCGGCCGCCTGCAGCGGTTCGGCCAGCGCCGGTGCGACGCTGACGGTCAGCGTCACGGAGCCGGAGCATCCCGCCGCCCCGGCTGTCACGCGCAGGAACAACCAGCCGCAGGTGAGAGCACCGGCAGCGAGCGGAACGGCAGCCAGCGTGGCGACCCCCCGTAACGACGTTCCTGAGCGGCGGTACCGGTGCCGGGCACCAGACATCAGACCGGAACACCTCCGAAACGGGTGAACTACGCGACGCGACCGTAGTCGACTCTTCGGACAGCATCCGGGTGTCGGAGAACCGCAGTGTCTACATTGAGGCGCCATTGCCGGGCGGCCACATCCAGGGCCCTTTTCGGCGGGCGGCCCGGCGGCACCCCTGCCCTGTCCGGCGACTGAGGGCTGTCACCGGCGCCTGTATGCCTGTCGCTCGCGGCAACCATGCGGCCACCCCCTCCCACGGCCGGGCCGCCTTCTTCGTAGGCTGCGGACGTGGCCTGGACCAGCAAGCACGGGACCGGCAGCCTGCGTGCCCTGCTCGACGGCCGCGGATTCCGGCAGCTTTACGCCTGCCGGTTGTCGTCGCAGGCCGCGGACGGTGTCTTCCAGGCGAGCCTGGTCAGCTACGTCATCTTCTCGCCGGAACGTGCGACGTCCGCGGGCGCGCTGGCGACGTCCCTCGCCATTGTGGTGCTGCCGTTCAGCGTGATCGGCCCGTTCGCCGGCATCGTCCTGGACCGGGTTTCCCGGCAACGGGTTCTCGTCGTCTCCTCGGTGGTCCGCACTGTGCTGATGGTGGTGCTGGTCGGGCTGATCCTCGGCGGGCGGACTGGTGCCGACTTCTACGCGACCGCCCTCGCCTCCGTCAGCGTGAACCGGTTCGTGCTGGCCGCGCTTTCCGCCGGTCTGCCGATGGTCGTCGACGTCGGCAGGCTCGTCACCGCCAACGCACTGTCCGTCACCTCCGGCACCGTCGCCACCCTGCTCGGCGCCGGCGTCGGCAGCGGCCTGCGCGGCATCACCGGCGGCGGCGACAACGCCGTCGCCCTGGTCGCCGCGCTGGCGGCGCTCGCCTACGCCACCGCCGCGCTGATCGCCGCCCGACCCGGCCGCGTCGCCTTCGGCCCGGTCGAAACGGTGCCCTGGCAGGGTGCCTGGTCACAGACCCGCAGCGTCGCCGTCGACCTGGCGGACGGGGTGCGCTACCTGTGGCGCCATGGCCCCGCCCGGCGCGCCCTGGCGGCGCTGACGACGTCCCGGGCGGCCTACGGCCTGGTGCTGGTCATGACGGTGCTGCTCTACCGCAACCACTTCACCGGCACCGGCGGCGGGCTCGCCGGCCTCGCGGCGGTGGTCGCCGCCAGCGGCGCGGGAACGGTTCTGGCCGCCGTCGTCACCCCCCGGGTGACCAGGCGCATCCCGAAGGCGACCTGGATCGCGCTGGTCCTCGTGGCGGGCGGCGCGGTCGAGATCGCGCTCGGGCTGCCGTTCCTCTCCCCGCTGTATGTCGTCGCCGGCCTGCTGCTCGGCTTCTCCGCCCAGGCCAGCAAGATCTGCGTCGACACGATCGTGCAGGAGCAGACCGAGGACGCCTACCGCGGCCGGGCCTTCTCCCTCTACGACCTGCTGTTCAACCTTGCCTTCGTGGCCGCGGCCGCGCTTGCGGCGCTGATCCTGCCCGAGGACGGGCGGTCGGCACCGGTCGTCGTCGTCGCGGGTGTCGGCTACCTCCTCGCCGGCGCGATCTACTTCCGGGCCGCGATGCGCCACCCGGAGGACCGGGTGATCCGCGGGGTCGGCGCGGCCCACCCCACTGTCACGGTGCCCGGACCGTCGGCCACCGACAGCGCTCCGCCCCCCAGCAGCTCGCCCTCCCCCGGCGGCGCTCCGTCTTCGGGCGGGGCTCCGTCTTCGGGCGGCGCGCTGTCCCCCAGCGGCACGTTGTCCGCAACGCCGGGGACGAACGTGCCGCCCGCGACGAACCCGACCTGACGACCTGACGGCCGGACGGCCCGGCCCCTCGGCTCCTCAGCCGGCGCCGGCTGCCCCGCCATCGCCGTCGGCGGCACTGCCGCCGTCGCGGTTCCCGGCCGCGTCGCCCGGAAGCGGGACGCCGTTCTCGCGCGCCCAGCGGAACAGCTCCGCCTCGGCGCCCTCACGGCCGAGCAGCCCCCGCTCGAACCGGACGTCGAGCATGTACGCCCGGGCCTGCCCGACGAGCCGCGACGGGCGCAGCCCGAGCAGCGACATGATGTCGTCGCCGGAGAGCTCCGGGCGGATGGCGGCGATCTCCTCGCTCGCGGCGAGGTCGGTGATCCGCTCCTCGAGGGAGTCGTAGGCGCGGGCCAGGTTCTCGGCCTTGCGCCGGTTGCGGGTCGTGCAGTCCGAACGGACCAGCTTGTGCAGCCGGGACAGCTGCGGGCCAGCGTCGTGGACGTACCGGCGCACCGCGGCGTCCGTCCACTCGCCGGAGCCGTAGCCGTGGAAACGCAGGTGCAGGTAGACGAGCGAGCAGATGGCGTCGACGACGTCCTTGGGGAAGCGCAGCGCGACGAGCCGGCGGCGGGTCATGTCCCGCCCGACGACCTCGTGGTGGTGGAAGGACACCCGGCCGCCGGGGACGTGCCGGCGGGTGCGCGGCTTACCGATGTCGTGCAGCAGCGCCGCCCAGCGCAGGACCTCGTCGGGCCCGTCCTCCTCCAGCGCCATCGCCTGGCGCAGCACGGTCATCGTGTGCGCGTAGACGTCCTTGTGCTGGTGGTGCTCGTCGATCTCCATCCGCATCGCGCCGAGCTCGGGCAGCACCAGGTCGGCGACGCCGACCTCGACGAGCCGCTCCAGCCCGGCGACCGGGTCCGGGCTGACGATCAGCTTGCGCAGCTCGTCGCGCACCCGCTCGGGCGAGACGATCGAGATGCGGTCCGCCCGCGAACGCATCGCGGCGACCAGCTCGGGGACCGGGGTGAGGCCGAGCGCGGCCTCGAAGCGGGCCGCGCGCAGGATGCGCAGCGGGTCGTCGTCGAAGGACGCCTCCGGCGGGCCGGGGGTGCGCAGCACGCCGCGGGCCAGGTCGGCCATGCCGCCGAACAGGTCGACGAAGTCGTGGCCGGGGACGGACACCGCCATCGCGTTCACCGTGAAGTCCCGCCGGACCAGGTCCTCACGCAGGCCGTCACCATAGGTCACGGTGGGGTTGCGGGACGTCCGGTCGTAGGACTCGCTGCGGTACGTCGTGACCTCGAAGCGCACCCCGCGGCGAGCAAGGCCGACCGTACCGAAGGCGATACCGGCCTCCCAGGTCGCGTCGGCCCAGCCGCGGGTGATCTCCAGGACGCGCTCGGGGCGGGCATCCGTGGTGAAGTCGAGGTCAGGGGCGTCGGCGGCGCGGCCGAGCAGCGAGTCGCGGACGGACCCGCCGACCAGGTACAGGGCATGCCCGTGGTCGGCGAAGATCCGGCCCAGCTCGTCAGCGGGCGCGGGGACCCGCAGCAGCTCGCTCACCACCTGCTCCGCCGAATCCCGGGGATTGTCAAGACTGATCACAGCCACCTGTTCAGATTACGGGCGAGTGGGCCCGGAGCGACGGCCGTACCCCCTCCGACGCGCGCGGACACCTCCCGGGCCGCCGCCGGGATGCGGAACGTACCCAACCGTGCGCTGAGGTGATACTCCCGGATGAAGCGGACACACAACGGGGCCGATTCGGCCGCTGCTCGTACGATCAGTGCATGCCCTCCCCGCGCAGGACGCCCGGCCACAGGCCGCTGCGCAGGGTGGAGGAGACCTCCGCCGGTGGACTCGTTCTCGATACCGTCTCCACCAGGGCCAACGCCGCTCTGATCGCCCGTAGGGATCGCCATGGTCACCTGTTGTGGTCCTTGCCGAAGGGGCATGTCGAGGCGGACGAGACCACGGAGGAGGCAGCCGTCCGGGAGGTCGCCGAGGAGACCGGGGTGACGGGAGCGGTGCTGGGCCCGCTGGGCACCATCGACTTCTGGTTCGTGACCGGGCAGGCCCGGGTACACAAGACCGTGCACCACTTCCTCCTGCTGCGGATGTCCGGTGAGCTCTCCGACGACGACATCGAGGTGGCGGAGGTCGCGTGGGTGCCCCTGTCCGAGGTCGCCGCCCGCCTGGCCTATGCGGACGAACGGCGCCTGCTGGATGGCGTCCCGACAATTCTCGCCGACGCCTCGTGAGCGGACTCCTCCCGGCCCGGCGGCGGCCGGCGGCGCGCCTCGCCGCGGTCGCGGCCGTGCTCGGCACCATGGTGATCACCGGGCCAGGCGTGGGAACAGGCGTCGCCGTGGGCACCGCGGCCGGGACGGAGGGCCGCTCCGGACAGGCTTCATCCACAGTTTCCACAGCGCTGTCCACAGACTTGTCCACAGGATCAGCCTCATCTGTGGGAATCGCCGCCGGCCCACCGGTAGCCATCCAGCCCGTCACCCGGACATCTCCGGGCACAACCGGCACGGCATCGTCAGGCACGGCGCCGTCGAGCCCGGGACCGTCAGGCGCGATGCCGCCAGGAGCGAACCTCCCGATCCGCCTCACCCTCACCCAGGTCACCGCCCCGAGCGCCGCCTCGCCGCTGCTTCAGGTCGCCGGCTCCGTGCTCGTCCAGGGCACCGACCGGGTCGCCGACCTCGGCGTCGTACTCGAGGTGGGGTCGGCCGTGCGCTCCCGGGAGGACCTGGGCCGGCTGAGCCAGGGCGAGCAGGTGCCGGCCGTCCAGTACCGGAATCTGGCCAGCGGGCCGCTGGACACGGCCAGCACGATGCTGGGCAGCCCGTTCCGCGCGGAGGCGGACGTCTCCCGCTACGTCCCCCCCACAGGGGTCGAAGTCCACCCCGTGCGGATCAGAGTGGTCGGCAGGGTCAACGGCCGGGCCTCGTCCACGGTGGCCACGGCGACGACGTTCATGGTCCTGTCCGCCTCACGGGTGGCGGCCCGGACGCAGGTGCTGACCGTGGTGCCGCTGGCCAGCCCGCCGCGGCTGCGCTCCGACGGCCTGCTCACCGACGACGGCCTGCGCGCCGAGATCGCCGAGGGGGGCGGGCTCCGCGAGCTGCTCGACGCGGTCCACGCCACCGCGGTGGGCATGCCCTCCGTCCCGCCGACAGTCGCGCTCGGAGTCGACCCCACCCTCGTCCAGGCCCTGCTCCTGATGCGGGAGGACTACTTCTTCGCGGCTCCGGACGGACCGAAGACCGGCCGGGCCGACCCGGAGGCCGGCGCGTTCCTCGAAATGATCAAGCAGTACGCCGACCTGGGTGGCACCGTCTTCGCCCTGCCCTACGGGGACGTCGATCTGCCCTCCCTCGTCCACGCCGACCAGCTGGACGCGCTGCAGTACTCCGTCAACACCGGCCAGACCGTGATCGCCGAACTGCTCGGGGTCGACCCGCAGCGCATCCGGGACATCGCCTTTCCCGCGGACGGGATCGTCGACGCACCGACGGTCAACGTGCTCAGCGCCAACGACGCAGGCACGGTGATCGTCGATGACGAACTGCTGCCCGCGGCCCGCTCCGTCACCCACACCCCGTCCGCCGGGGTCACCCTGGCCACCGACACCGGTCAGATCCACGCGCTGGCCGCCGACCACCGGCTTGCCGATCTCGTCACCGGTTACGAGGGCAGCGAGGTGGACCACGATGTGGCACTCGCCCGGTTCCAGGCCGAACTCGCGATGATCACCGCCGAGCGGCTACGGGCGTCACGGTCGGTGTCGGGGTCGGTCGTCCTCGCCCTGCCCCGTGACGCGAGCCGGATCCCCCAGGGCTGGCTCGCCGAGATCCTCCGCACCATCGAGAGCCCCTATTCGACCGCCATCGGCATCCAGGCGGTGACCGACCCCGCCCTGGACGGCACCCGGCAGCGCGCCGGGCTGACCTACCCCGAGGCGCTCCGGGAGCGCGAGCTGCCGGTCGACTACGTCGACGGCGTCGGCGAGATCCGGGACAAGGTGCAGACCCTGGCCTCGCTCTTCTGCCCGGCGACCCCCGCGGCCCCCGCGGCCCCCCTCGCCTGCCAGCGGACCGAGCGCCTGAAGAACACCCTGATCACGGGTCTCTCGGCGGCCTGGCGGACGGACCGGCCGGCCGGAGTCTCGCTGGTCCAGCAGGCAGACGGTGAGGCCACCGGGTTCCGGGACGGCGTGCGGGTCGTCGGGTCGCAGATGGTGAACCTCACCAGCAGCCGTGGCCGGGTGCCGGTGACACTGGAGAACAGCACCCCGTGGGACGTCACCGTCGTCCTGAAGATCGTCTCCAGCGACCGCGGGCGACTCATCTCGGCGCCCGAGGTCGCCCGCCGCCTCATCGCCGGGCAGAAGGACCAGATCGAGATCGAGGTCGACGCGGAGAGCGCCGGCACGTTCCCGATCGACATCCGGCTGGAGACCGCCGACGGCAGGACGCTCGGCCCGGAGGCGGCCGCGCGGGTGCTGGTCCGGTCGACGGTCTACGGCGCCATCGCGACCACCATCACGGTCGGCGCGATCGGCGTGCTGATGGTGGCGGTCGTGGTCCGCCAGCTCCGCCGGCTGCGCGCGTGGTCCCGGCAGCGTGCCCTGGCCGGCGGTGCCGGGTCGCCCCAACGCTCCGATCCGCCCAGGCCCGATGTCGGCGGTCCTGTGCCGTCCCGGGCCGGGTCAGAATGGGCCGACCAGGCGACACTGCCGCTGCGGGGCAACTCGCCGGGCGCTCCGGAGCGGGACCCGTATCCGCCGGGCCTCGACCGGTTCCCCCACCATCCCGGCGACCCGGACCACGGCCCGACGGTGCCCTGGGTCCCGGACCGGCCGGCCACACCCGCCGGCTCGGGACCCCGGCCGCGGCGACGGGACGGCCGGTGACCCCGGCGGACCGGCCTCGGCGGCCCCCCCGCGACGGCCAGGACGGCCGCCAGCACGGGCGGAACCCCGACCGCGGCACCGCCGGCGACCCCTACGCCGCCGAACGGGATCCCTACTCCGTCGAGCGGTACGCCGACCACGGCGACGAGCACTACGGGAACGCCGGGCAGCCACGTCCCGAAGACCCGCCGTTCCCCGATGCCGATGAGCGTCTGGACCGCTACCGTCCGAACGTGGCCCGACCCTCCGGAGACTCCTCGACGTCCTGGGACGACCCGGATCCGCGCCGGCCCCCCCGTCCCGCCAACGAGTTCGACCACCACGACCACCACGACCCCCGCGGCTACGAACGGTCGTACGGCGGGTACGGGCGTCAGGACGCCGGCGGCCCGCCGGTCGACTACCCGCGCGGCAGCTACCCACCAGGCACCTACCCGCCGGGCACCTACCCGCCGGGCGGCTACCCGCCGGGCGGCTACCCGCCAGAGGCCTACCCGCCGGACGATCAGCCGCGCGAGGGCAGCCGGCGGGAGGACTACCAGTCCGGCGGCTACCAGTCCGGCGATCACCGCCATGAGGACCGTCCGTACGAGGACCGTCCTGACGACGGCCGCGAGTCCGGCCGCTACCCGCGGGGCGACGAACGCGGGCGCGGTGATCGGCACGGATACGACGGTCACGACGCGGCGCGCGGCGACCGCGGTCACGCCCCGCCGGGGTACGAGCAGCCCCCTCGGCAGCCCGGTCCGGGCTACGGCCCGCCCGGCGCGGACACGCCCGCCGGATACGAGCGCTGGTATGACGGCGAACGCGGCGGCAGCGACCGCGGCGGCCGCTCGTACGACGTGGACCGGTATGGCGGTCCCCTGGCCGAGGAGCACCGTCACGACGCCGCGGCCGACGACCGAGGGTCCCGACGCCCCTGGGCCGACGACGGTTACGACCAGGATGACGGCTACGGCCGGGACCGCGGTCACGGCCGGGAACCTGGCTACGGCCAGCAACCTGGTTATGGCGCGGACTACGGCCACGGCCACGGCGATCGCGGCGAGGGCCGAGGCCGGCGCTCCCCGGACGGCCGGGCGGGCTCGTGGCAGGCGGACGGCGCACCCCCCACGGCCCGCGTGCCGTCCGGTTCCGCCTACCCCGGTGGTCCGCCGGTGCCTCCGACCCCGCCCCCGGCAGCGCCGCCACCATCACCGGCAGCGGGCCGGCGGCCCAGCAGAGACCCGCACGACAGCGGGGCCGGCCGTATCGACCCGTATCCGGGCACGCCGCCCAAGTCATACCAGGTGGATGAGGGAGCGATCAGCGGGTACCCCTCCGGTCCGCACGCCCCCGTGGAGCGTCTGGCCGAGGAGCAGACCAGGAGGCTTCCGAGCGCCCCGGCGG